>JALEHC010000484.1 GCA_022763215.1 Saprospiraceae bacterium | reverse complement strand
TCAAAGCAAATATTGCGTCTTACAATGCCAGTGTCAATCGAATGAAAAGACTTGAGCTGGACCACAATGCACGCAGCTTTCACGCACTGCACTGGCTCATGTATGGCTATCTGCAACAACAGCGTTTGGCGGAAGCCAAACAACTACTACATGACATGACCTTCTTTGCAGAAAAAACGGACTCTAGAAAAGCACGAGCGTACTTAGTAAGTATGCAAGCTAATTATTTAGTGGAAACAGACAACTGGAATAGCCCTCTATCCAAAATTTCAACCAACTTATCTGACCTCAATATCAATAAAAAAGCACTCTACCGCTTCATAGAAGGTATGAACGCTTACCAACTAAAAGATACTGCTGGTATGCGTCAGATCATTTTGACGATGGAAACGGAACGCCAAGAGGTAACAACCCTCATGAATGAGGAAGGGATGCCTATGTGTAATGCCAACGGCCCTTATTCCAAATACGCCAACAAACTGGATATCAACCAGGCTCATGTTATGGAAATGGAAATTCGAGGCTTGTATAACAACCTGCTCAATAAGTCGGATGTAGCTGAAAAATGGCTTCAAGAAGCAACCCAGTTGGAATCGTCTATTAGCTATGCCTATGGCCCTCCTGTTATTGCTTACCCATCTTTTGAGCTTTATGCCGACTGGCTGATTCAACAAGAACGATGGGAACAAGCCAAAGAGCAACTCGAAAAAGCACTCCAACGAGGCCCAAACCGATTGAAAATTTTGAAAGCCATGCGCCAAATTGCACAACAGCAAAACGACCAACAAGCCGTGGCAAGTTGGCAGGAAAAGATTGATGCTATCATAAAAATTACGGCCTCGTAAAACGACTATCCACCTCTGGCTTTTTTCTATTATATTTCCAGCTAGAGGTGCCTTCTTTCGATCTTCGAAAGAAATTGATGTCCAGTAACGTCTATTAACAAACACCCCGCAAATCTTGAAAACTCAAAAACGGATGAATTTTCGCTTATTGTTACTCTTTGTTTTGATATTCTTGTCCGCTTGTATGAGCGAAGAAGACCGTTTGCGTTATGAAAAATTACGCAATGACCTAATTGGACAGTGGCATATGATTGATATCCCCGCCGCAGAAGAAACTTGGCAGTTTAAAGACGATGGTACATATATGGTACAAATGGGCCAAACTCAAGATCATGGCACCTGGGAACTCAAAAAGGATGTTCTTTATCTCGATGGCGATGATTCGAGCAAAGAAATTATCATCATAGAAAATGGCCAACTCAACTGGGGTAACTATCACTTCAAAAAAACGGGTGACAATAGTGCTAGCAACCCCAATTTAAGGTCCGACTTGATTGGTAGTTGGGAATTGGACGACGAAAGCCGATCAAGTGTCTATCAATTTTTCCCAGACGGCACTTACGAACTTATGTCGGGCAAAGGAGGCAGTACCGTATTATATGCCGGAAATTGGGAAATCAATCAAAGCAGTCTTGTGATGGATGGCCAACGAAGTAGTGCCAAAGACATCCAAATAAAAGATAATACCCTGTTCTGGAAAAACAGTTCCTACAGCAAACTCAATCGCAGTCCGCTCAAGGGCGAAAAGCTGGCCACCGAATTGCTTGGAAGTTGGTATACCGACGAAGTCGGTAATGGCATTACCTATACATTTAAAGAAGATGGCCAGTTTAGCAGCTTTGACGGTCGCTATACGGCTGAAGGTAGCTGGAAAATTAGCGGCACCGAACTCATTATTGATGACTATATGAATGCTGCTGAGGCTATCCGCATTGCGAATGGCTTACTACGCTGGGATGGACACACATTCATTCGGCTAAATCGTGATCAATTACCCAATTGGCGATTCGAACTATCTGGAGGTGAAATTCGAGCGAGTAATCCGGGCGGGCAACTCAATCGCATTGTCGCCAAGAACCAAACCGATGTCAATCAGCTGATTCAATATAAAATCTCCGCTTCTGTCGGGCCATTTGTAGCGCTACTCAAGACTGTCCAGCCGACAGCTCAAGTGGCTCGAAGTTATTATGAAGTATACAATGCTGCGAGTAACCAACAAGTGAATCTTACCCAATTGTTTTCAGAGGGCGAACTCCTTTATGCTTTTCAGCAAAATAAAGAGGTGAATGATCGATTGCAGTCTGAACCACAAAGTTTGTCTGATCTGGTTAATCAGCTTGGAGATAGCTGTAATTTTCCGGCAGCTTCGTACTTGCTTCGTTCATTTACGTTTTACCGTTTGCGCTCCACTTCCGTGGAAATCCAAATCGAGTTACCAGCAATTTGCAAATCACAAAACAAGGCTTCTAGTACTAATATTCGTCTTCGATTACCCATTCCGGTAGTTCTCGAAGAAGCACTAAAAACGGCGCAAAGACAAGACAAACTAGCCAATTCATAGTATTCAGCCACCAAGAAGAAGTATTGTTGCATCTTTTTTAGAAAAAAACAAGGATGAAACAATTACAACTCTTATTCTTTGCATTACTATTCACAGTGGCTAGCTCTGCTCAAGTTAGTGGCTTTTGGGAGGTCATTAAGGTAAATGTTGGTGATCAGGAAATGACACCCGTTGCTAAGTGGTTTGATTTACAGTCCGGTACGGTTGAATCTGGTAATGGCGGCGTCATTAATATACGAGGAAGCTATCAATTAGATGATAAACAATTATTATTCACTAATGAAGCTGGGGAAGCTGATCCTTTTGGTTCGTTTCAGGTAGCCTTTACGGACAAAGATCAATCGACCAATCGTATGATCTGGCAGCGACAAGAGGGAGATATGATGGTTAAGGTTTTTTTACGCAAAGTAAAAGAAAGACCACTTGCTCCTTGGGACCAATTGGTTGGCAACTGGACGGTCACTGCATTTAGCGAAAGCGAGAAAGACCTGCCGAGTATGATTACCAAATTAAAAGACAATACCTTCTTTTTCCGATGGGATCGAGTTTTCATCCAAAATGGTCATCCGGCCGTGGAAGGTAATCACACTGGCATCTGGCAGATACATGGGCACCGGCCTGAACTTCGACTACTCAGCAATCAGGGCGATGACAATGATCAACGCTGGCAAATTGAATTCAAGGATAAGTCGACTATGGAGTGGTCTTCATCTGACACAGCAGGAAAAATAATTCTAAAGCGACAATAAGGAGCCAAAAAAAGAAATTTAAAGTGGAAGTCTACCCTAAATGAGGTACAGGCTTCCACTTTTTTGTATATTAGAAGTTGAAAATAGGGAAAGAAAAGACTTTTCTAACATTGACATTGCGGCTATTAAAACCCATAAAACATTTAAGCAGTTAGACGGAATTATGAACAAGTAAAATTTTACAGGGTCAGCACAAAATAATCTCCTAATTATCTTATCATCAATTAGTTCAATCATTTTGTGCTGACAAATTTTACTTATCGATAATTTTGATCCGTCACTTAATAATCAATAGCTCATATTAATTCATTTTCCATTAAATGAATTGATCGCGCTGTTGAAAACACCAATACATTCATTACACTAAAGCCTTAAAAATGAAAGTCGAAAAAAACACCAAACCCGAGGAGGTGCAAAAAGAAGCACCGAGTCGCCGCGAATTTATGCGCAATGCCGTCCTGGGAGCCGGGGCGATTGCCATGATAAGCAGTCAAACTAGCTGTGAAACACCTGCCAAAAAGAAGGATGGTTCTTCTTCCGGGCAAGAAGTAGGTGCCACGCGCTATACGCCATCCAAATTTAACGCAACAAAGGATACCCCCGAGAATTGGCCACGGATCCCGGAATACAACCTGTCTTTGTATGCAGATTTGTATAACTCCTCTCCAGAAAGTTACCCTTCACTGGCATTAAATGCAACCCTCAATTCTAGTCCCAAAGTTGTCAAAAAAGACGGAGATACCGAATATGTCATTGACGATTATTTTTCTTACAATGGTGATATTCCAAGCCCGATCATTCGAACCAAAGGGGATGCAACGATTCATGTTGACCTTTGGAATATGATGCCTGGCAACAATGGTACTTTTGCCTATGATCAAAAGTCCAGAGTGGTAAAAACAGATGAACGCTGGGGCGAACCAACGACTCCAGGCGGTGACCCAAAACCAGATTGGCAAATCGAGGAACACCTCTATGGCCCTCACCAGCAAAATGTAACTAACCTGCATACCCACGGTCTGCATGTAAGTCCGGGTGTTGCAAAGGAAATTCCGGAAAATGTCAATAATATTCACTCAGACAATGTACTACTGAGAGTCATTCCGGAAGAAGATTATATCAATAAAAAGAAGGCAGGCTTGATGCTCATGAACAATGAGCAGGTCGGTCATGCCAAATATCAATTCAAAATCGGAACCCATCGCGGACCTCACTACCCTGGTACGCATTGGTATCACCCGCATCCGCACGGAGCTACGTTTGATCAGGTAGCAGGTGGTATGGCAGGTTTCATTTTTGTAGAAGGAGATGTTGACGATTTCCTCGCAAAAAAATATGAGAATAATGCCTATGAAGAGCTTCCTTTATTGATACAGCGAATTTTTGCACCAATCAATTCACTGGATGAAAATGACTTGAAGGCCAACGAAAGCCAGAAGAAAAGAATCCAGACAAAAGGAAATGAAAAGAAAGTTACCCAGAAATATGTCAATGATTTCGTTAATGGAGTGGCCGTTAATTATCAGCCACAAGAGGTTGCAGGCAAACTAGTCAAACACCTGACCACTAATCAAGTTATCCGACTTAGAGTATTGAACGGTAGTGTTGATGGGCAAGGTTATATCCGTCTTTTCATTAAGGAAGGAACCGACAAACCAACCATCATCTCCGATGTCAAAAAATCGCCGATTACCGGAGAACAATACCTCAATAAAGCCCTTAAGCAATGGAACCCGAATGCTGCCGATAAGGATGGCCGTGTTTGTATGACTAATATGGCTTTTGATGGCGTGACACTCGTCGATATGAAAGGGAATTATACAACCATGCCCGTTGAATGGTTAACTATGAGTCCGGCTAATCGCGCTGATTTCTTGTGGTCACCGCTCAAAGCAGGCACTTATACGATCTGGGCACAAGACATGGAAGAAGCAGGTGATGCTGTTGTAGTGAATGATCCAAATGTACGTGTAGCTACCCTGATTGTTAAAGATGGAAACTTACCCACACCTTCCGGCAGAAGTGCAGATGGTGTACTAAGTGTTGATTTTAACGACAGTAGTGTTGGCGTTACGGTAACCGTGCCAGAAGAATTAAAGCCTATTGGTATTGAAGAGATTACGATTCAAGACAATAACGAAACAACTAATATTTACGGTGCTCAACAAACGGGCAATAAAGGCAAAATCCGAGGTAGACGAGTCATGTATTCTGGTTTTGGCCATGCTTCTGTGGTTAACTCGACCCTTTACGAACCAGATAGCATGAAGAAAGAAGAAAAAAATGAACTAGAGTCAAAACTGACAAATGCCATGCTCATTGATGGTAAAAAGTATGGTGCTGATACCCCACAAAAACACGGTTGGGATAACCCACAACACCGTATGATTGTAAATTCAGCCGAGGAATGGACATTGTACAACTACTCCATGACGGTTTCAAAGGTTACCGGAGATGTAAAGGAACCGGCCAGCGAAGAATGTGTCACACAAGCAGAAGATGGAACGACTTACTATTATGGTTGCCCTATTTACCAGGTACAGGATGAACAAGAAAGTGCAAAGGTGATTGCTAAATCGGTACACCACCCTTTCCATATTCATCAAAATCCGTTCCTCTGTATGAGCATTCAGGATCGCAATGGAAATGAATTGCTCCCTACTGATGATAATGGAGTGCCAATCCCGCGTTGGCAGGATGTGGTGTATGTACCAAGAAATGGAGGTAGAGTCGTATTCCGATCTCGTTTCTGGGATTATACTGGTCGTTATGTTGATCATTGCCATTTGCTACAGCACGAAGATTGGGGAATGATGCAGGCTATCGAAGTTCTAAAATCTTCCAACAACCCAAATGCTGATAAATTTAAGCAGGCGAATTATATCCCTATGCCAGCTAATGATGAAGAAAGGTTAGCTTATCTTCCAGGGCTTAATTTGCAACAAATGGTTGGTATCGACATTGGTAAAGTGCAGGAAACCCTCCAAACACATGGAGAAGATTTGGCAAATCTGCACTTTGATCCAAATGATCCGACTTACTTCGATCAACCAACGGTAAAGGATATTTTCACTAAAAATAGTCCAACTGAACAATACGTACTCAAATATCCAATGCCGGATAATACCAATCCAAAAACATGGACGAATACAGGTTTGGCAAAACTCATGGCTGAAATGAATAAAGCTCCAAAACAAGACCCGGGGCCGCTTCCGCCAACTTTGAATAATGGAAATTTGCCATCCTAAACAAATCTGAAAAACATTAGGCTGCTCCATTCGGGGCAGCCTCACCTAAAACACGACCATGAAAAACTTGCTTCTTTTCTTCATTGCCTGTGGGGCGATGTGCTTGCCATTTGCCGCTAAGGCACAAGGAATTTCCACCGCTTCTATACAAGGGCAAATCATTGATACAGATGGTGCTCCCATTCCGGGTGCTAGTGTTACCTTGCTTTTTAAACCAACCAATGCTGTTCATAATACGCTTAGTGGCGCCTCCGGTAATTTCTACTTCCCCAACCTTCAGGTCGGAGGGCCTTATGAATTGCACATTGAAATGACGGGATTTCAAGATTATACGCAAACGATTATAGAGCTACAACTAGGCGAACATCTGCGCGTCCGTCCTCAGCTTTCGCTAAATAGCGTGGATTTGCCAATTACGCAGGTTACGGCATCCCCTACCCCATCCACAACTAGCTGGGATCAGCGAGACTTGCTGAGCCTGCCTAATCTCGACCGAAGTCTAACCGAATTCACACGCCTTTCTCCTGCTGCCAATAATCAAGGTTTTCTGGGGCAAAGCGCTCGTTACAACCTCGTTTCGATTGACGGAAACCTGTTTAATAATGCCTTCGGTTTGGGTGGCTCTCGCCAAACACTAATCGGTACAGCAGTTGGTGCACAACCTGTTAGCCTCGATGCCATCCAACAATTGAGCGTTAATTTGGCCCCCTTTGATGTCCGTTCAGGCGGATTTACAGGTGCCAGTATCAATGCGGTGACACGAAGCGGAACCAACAACTGGGAAGGTTCTGTGTATGAATTTCACAGCAGTGATAAACTGACCGGCACGAAAGTAGGTGATGAAGAAGTGAGCCTAAACAACTTCCAGCGCAATTTATTTGGTGCTCGTGTTGGTGGCCCTATTATCAAAGATCAGTTATTCTTTTTCTTTAGCTATGAAGGCGAAAGACGTAGTGAACCGGCTAGTCCTTTTTCCGCAGCACGCCCTGGCATTGAAGGCGATCAGGTAAGTCGAGTACTAGCCTCTGATCTCGATGATATGCAAACTTTTCTAAATGATGCATATGGCTATCAAACAGGGGCTTACGAAGATTATAACTTCCTGACGCAAAATGATAAAATACTACTTCGACTCGATTGGAATATTGCCAATAAACACCAATTGACATTACGATATAATTACTTACAAGCCGAACAAGATCGACCAGTATCCAATACGCGTCAGTTTGGTGCAGGCGATCGCTTTAATTCGGCCACATCTATGAGTTTTCGCAATAGCAATTGGAAAAGAAGTGCGCAAATACACGCATTTGCCGCCGAGCTCAATAGTTCATTTGGCAGCAATGCCAATAATCAGTTGCGAATCAATTATACTTTTTATCCAGAGGAAAGAGCCATCAATGGGGCACTGTTTCCAATGGTTGACATCTTACAATCTGGCCAGACCTATATGTCTTTTGGCGCTGATATGTTTGCCAACAATCATCGGGCGCACTCTAAAATCTTCCAGATTCAGGATAATTACTCCATTCATACCGACAAACATGTATTTACCCTCGGTATGAGCTATGAGCAACTTCAGTTCGATTATGTTGTCACGCCCGCTTATGCCGGCTCCTATATTTTTGATTCACTGGAAGACTTTTACAATTCCAGTCCTATTGGTACTCTGACGCCCCTTGGGCTCAGCAATGGCATTGGTCGGCCATCTACTTACACTGTCAATTATTCGACTTTTGAAGATGGTCGGTTGCCCAAAGCGAGTCCTTCCTCAGGACAATTGGGCTTTTATTTGCAGGATGAATATTATCCGTCTGCTAATTTCAAATTGCAATATGGCTTGCGGGTAGATTACATCCGCTTTTTTGATGAGCTTACCGAAAACACAGCGGTATCCGATCTGGAATTTCAAAATCCGGAAGGCAATTCTTATTCGATTAATACAGGCGAGCTTCCGGGCTCCCAGCTTTTATGGTCGCCTCGGGCTCATTTTAGCTGGGATGTTGCTCCCAAAGTGCAAATCCGGGGTGGTAGTGGTATTTTTACCGGCCGCATTCCCTTTGTGATTCTCAGCAGTCAGTACGTAGAAAACGGATTGGTCCAGGCGCAAATCAGAGCACGCAACAACCAGGCCAATCAGTTTCCATTTAATCCTGACCCAAATGCATATATCCCTTCTGATCGAGCAACTAACAATAATTACGATATTGTAGTTAATAGCCCCGACCTCAAAATGCCCCAAATCTGGCGATCTAATTTGGGACTTGACATTCAGCTTCCGCTAAATATTACCGCTTCCGCAGATATTTACTACACGCGCAACATCCATGATATTTACGCATGGAATGCTAATCTTGATCAGAGTAACACAGAAAAAGCCGATGATGGAAGAATCCAATTTTCCAATAATCGCTTGAATAACCCACCTGTGCTTAATGCTTATGTACTCGATAATATTAGTGAAGGCGATCAGTTTTATACCATTTTGCAACTCAAGAAAAAATGGCAGGACAACTGGCTGGCTAGCCTGAGCTATACGTTTGGGGAATCTCGCAACATCAGTAGTTTTACAGGTACGGGCCCCGTACAGGCTTTTCGCTCTAATCCCATTGTCAATAATCCCAACCAACCCATACTTGCGTTTAGCGATGAAGAGCTCCGACACAGAGTACTGGGTGTACTGAGCTATCGTTTGGCTTACGCCAAATCACTGGCCACAACCTTCTCTCTATTGATCGATGGGGTTCAGGCCGGTCGTTATTCCTTCACTTACAGTAGCAATGGAGACGTAAACAAAGATGGAGTTCCTGCTAATGATCTAATTTTTGTACCGGCTTCACAAGACCAAATCCAATTGGAAGCCTACAACCAGCAAGGCAATCAGGTTACCGTAGAAGAACAATGGGCTGCCCTTGAACAATTTATAGAACAATCAGACTACCTGAGTTCCCGCAAGGGTGATTTTGCGGAACGCAATGGCGCCATTCTACCATTTGTTACCCAGCTTCACTTGAGAGTTATGCAGGATATTGCCTTTCAAATTGGACAAAAAAAGCATGGTTTTCAACTAAGCTTGGATATCAATAACTTTGGAAATTTGCTAAACAGTTCGTGGGGGGTATTTGAATTACCAGCTGTAACGCAACCGATACAAGCACGCCAAAACGGCAATTTCCGGGTGTCCCCAAATTTGCTGCAAAGCGAACGCATCAACGATACAAGCCTACAATCACTTTGGCAAATGCAAGTAGGTATTCGATATTATTTTGAATAAACACTATGTGTAAATAGCTTGTTGTACAAAGAAAAAATATGATTAAAGATCCTAAAAATTATAATAAACTGAGTCCGGAAGAGGCTTATGTATTGATTAATAAAGGCACAGAACGCGCTTTTACAGGGGCTTATTACGACCATAAAGGCGATGGTGTATACACTTGCAAACAATGTGATGCTCCATTGTATGACTCGAATACCAAGTTTGATTCGGGTTGTGGTTGGCCAAGCTTCGATGATACCATTTCGAGCAATGTAGCCGAAGTACCAGATGCAGATGGTCGCCGAACAGAAATTGTTTGTGCCAACTGTGGTGGACATCTCGGCCATGTGTTTAAAGGAGAAGGCTTTACGGCAAAAAATACACGCCATTGTGTCAATTCCCTTTCGGTCAATTTTAAAGAAAGAGAAGAATAAGCAACTTTTCAGAAAACACTCCGTAATATAAAATTACAGAGAGATTTTCATGAAAATGAAAATAGATGGAACTGCCCCTGTGGGGAGGAAATACAGGGGCAGCTTCTTTCAATCTTTATCGTTGACAATTATCTTTCCGTGCTTCATCACCAAATCTACGTCCTGTAAGAGTGAAATGTAGCGCAACACATCCCCACGAACCGCGATTATATCTGCAAATTTTCCTTCTGCAATGGTACCATATTCGTTTTCTACGCCCATCATAACGGCAGGCCAATAGGTTGCAGCTTTGATTGCCAATATTGGGTCATAGTCTAGTTCATTTACCCAAACATCCAGCTCATGCCAAGTCGATTGTGAGTGAAATTTCATGGGAATTCCGCTATCCGTACCAATCATCATAACGACACCTGCATCTTTGAGCTGGTTAAATTTTCGCGCAAGCGTAGGCTTTCGGTAAGGCGTAATCTGAAAATAACTCAACCTTCGCGGATATAGAATCGATTGCTTGATATCTTGAATTATACTATCTGGTAGTCCTCTATGCCAACTGTCATTGTCGAGTGCTTCCGGATTATCGCG
>JALEHC010000079.1 GCA_022763215.1 Saprospiraceae bacterium | reverse complement strand
TCTGACTTCATGACCAGTGCTTTCCCTTCTGAATATGGTAATGCACTAGCTGGTGTATTTGACCTTGGCTTTAGAAGTGGTAATCGCGACAAGCACGAATTTATGCTTCAGATGGGTGCCATTAGCGGTATAGAAGCTATGGCAGAAGGCCCCTTGAACAAACAAAAGAATAGCTCTTATTTGGTAGCAGGCCGTTACAGTTTTGTAGGTTTAGCCTCTGACTTGGGCTTGCCTATTGGTACCAATGCATCGCCTAACTATCAAGATATAGCGTTCAAATTTGATTTTGGCAATACGCCTGTCGGCAAATTCACCCTATTTGGTATAGGTGGCCGAAGTGACATTGACTTCCTTGCTGATGAAGTCGAAGAAGATGACTTATTTGCTTCTGATGATGAAGATGCCTTTGCTGTTTCTAATTTTGGTGTTGTAGGTCTTAAACACAATCTTTTGCTGGGGCAAAACACCTATTGGCGTACCGTAGCTGCTGTATCTACTTCTGGTAACACCTTCCAGCAAGACCAGTATTACAACCAAAATAGCGATGATGAATTTAAATTAAGGGTTGTAAATTCAGATGATACAGAGTATCGTTTTTCTTTATCCTCTTACATCAATACCAAATTCAATGCACGACTGACTGCTCGTTTTGGTGTACTCCTGGAAAGATTTGACTATGACTTATTGCTTGAAGACCGCGAAGATCGTCCTGATTTAGATGATGATGGTATATCTGATTGGGTAACTATTTATGAATTTAATGATGGAACCTCTATTCTTCAGGCATTTGGACAAAGCCAGTACAAAATCACGAAGGAGCTTACGCTAAATGCAGGTCTACACGCACAATACCTGACGCTGAATGAAACATTTGCATTGGAACCGCGTGCTGCACTGAACTGGTCGTTCCGTCCCAATCAAATGCTGAGCTTGGGTTATGGATTGCACCACCAGACACAGCCATTGCCAGTTATGCTTTTACAAGAAGAAACCGCACCTGGCGTATTTGAAGAAACTAATCGCGATTTGGATTTCACACAATCCAACCATTATGTATTAGGTTATGATGTTCGTTTTGGAAAAGATTGGCGTGCCAAAGCGGAAGTCTACTATCAAGATATTAGTGATGTGCCTGTTGAACGTACACCAAGTAGTTTCTCTGTACTCAATGTAGGCTCTGGCTTTGTATTCCCGGATGATGCTTTTAACCTGGTTAATGAAGGAACAGGCTATAATACAGGTGTTGAGCTGACAGTTGAGAAGTTCTTTAGCAAGGGTTATTATGGATTATTGACAGCTTCTGTATTTGACTCAAAATATGAAGGTAGTGACGGCGTTGAGCGCAATACCGCTTTCAACAACGGTTATGTAGTGAATCTTTTAGCAGGTAAAGAATTTAAGTTTGGTAAGCAACAACGCAATGCCTTTACGATCGATACTAAAATCACCAATGCCGGAGGTCGGTATTATACACCAGTAGACTTGGCAGCATCACAAGTAGCAGGTACAGAAATCTTGCAGGAGGATAAGCCTTTCAGTAAGCAATTTGATCCATATTTTAGATGGGATTTGAAATTTGGTTTCCGGTTTAATAGTCTGAAGCGTAAAATCTCACACCAGTTTTACTTTGACATTCAGAACATTACGAACAACCAGAACATATTCGCACTGCGTTATAACGACAATACAAATGAAGTCAACGAAGTCTACCAAATCGGATTTTTCCCGGACTTCATGTATAGAATTCAATTCTAGAACATCATAAATATTTAGCGGCACCCAAAACAACAAGCAGGATAAAGACGAATAAAATTTATCTTTATCCTGTTTTCCAAAAGGGTGCCGCCTTTTCCCTTTTCATATTACCAATAAGCATTAGTGAAGAAATGTAACACATATATCGGTTTTAATGATTTGCCATTACGAGCCATTGGCGTTATTGCCTTAGGCTTTTTTATTCCTATGGCATTTTTTGGGGAAGAATTTATCAGCCTCAAAAACTATTATCGGGAGTGGATAGAAGCCAGTATTTTTGCGCTTGTTTATTGGGAAGGGGCCAGAATGATTGTGATTAAACTCAGAAAAACTTACCGAGATTTTAATGAAACCCGGAAACGGATAATCTATCAGTTGGTATTGGTACTCTTGTACATGAGTATTATCTGTGTTCCCTTAAGTCTTACACTAGATTTAATCCGTTTTTTTCCACCCCATCAGCCATCTGGTTTTCAAATGGGTGCTGTGAATGTAACCACGAGTTTGTTGTTTTTATCCATTTATGAGAGTATCTATTTTTATGATCAGTTGAAGCTATCTATTATGGAAAGAGAGCGCTTACAACAAGAAACCATACGCTCCCAATTGGAAGGCTTACGCAACCAGGTAAATCCTCATTTTTTGTTCAATAGCTTGAATACACTAATGAGTATAGTTTCTGAAGATCAAAAATTAGCGATTTCTTTTTTGAAACGCTTATCAAAAGTATATCGCTACATTCTCGATATGCGAGAAAAAAAACTGGTCCCGCTTGCAGAAGAATTAAAATTTATTCACTCGTACACTTTTTTACAAAAAGAACGATTTGGCGAAAGCCTAAAAATTACCTTTCAAGTTCCGGATATTCTTGGCCATTATCAGATTGTACCGCTGGCTTTGCAGATTTTATTTGAGAATGCCATCAAGCACAATATTATCTCACAGAAAAAGCCATTGCATATCGAAGTATTTGTGAAGGACAACAACTACTTGATCGTTCGAAACAATTTGCAAAAGAAAAACCAACAAATGCCTTCCACGAAAGTGGGGCTTGAAAATATTCGCAATCGCTACCGCTTTTTTACCGAAAAAGAAATGAAAATTGAAGCTTCTGATAAGCATTTCACTGTAGCGATTCCGCTCATAAAACTATAGTTATGAACGTGCTGATTATAGAAGATGAACACCGCGCAGCCAAGCGTATGGAAAAATTGCTACATGAGCTGCACCCTACGGCACAAGTGCTCAAAGTCATTGATAGTGTGGAAGATGCCGTAAATTGGTTTAGCCAACAGGCTACGCCCGATCTGGTATTTATGGATATTCAATTGGCTGATGGCCTGAGTTTTGATATTTTCACGAAAGTGAAGATCGAATCCCCCATTATCTTCACCACGGCTTATGATGAGTATGCCATACAAGCATTTAAGGTCAATAGCGTGGATTACCTCTTGAAACCTATCGACGAAGACGAACTCGAACAGGCACTGCATAAGTTTGAAACCCTGCACTTTAAGCAGCCCGTCTATTCCAAAGCTTTTTTCACCGACCTATTGCGTGATATCAGCCAACAAAATTATACGCAACGATTTTTAATTAAAACTGGCCAGTCTTTCAACTATGTACAGGTGGAAGATATCGCTTATTTCTTTTCCGATCAGAGTTTGAGCTTTATTCAAACCAAAGACGGCAAAAAACATGCGGTAGACTACACCATGGATCAATTAGAAGAACTCATCAACCCAGAAGTTTTTTTCCGAATTAATCGCAAACTGATTATACAGATTGAAGCGATTCATAAGGTATCGAGCTATTTCAATAATCGTTTGATTTTGCAGTTGCGCCCCAAAACAGAAATGGAGGCCATCGTTACCAGAGAGCGCGTGAAAAATTTCAAAAAGTGGTTGGGTGCCTAAACTATTGATCCTGTTTGACCTTTAATAACAAATTATTCAGGTCATGCAGTCCACGCGCCTTTTCCAACTCTTTTTCAGTGATTCTTTCAAGCAGAAGTTTGAGCATATTATTATCTACCTAAGCGTTGGCGGATTTTTGATCCACCTTTTGCTGATTGGTCTGCATCATGCTGATATATTGACGATTCGTTCAGGTGAAGATCGCCTGTTTGAAAATCCATTGGCTGCCATTTATACGCCCTTCTCATTCATCTTGGTTTTTGAGGTGTACCTATTGATATACTTCCTGCCCCAATCTTTCACTGTTTCAATCGGCAAACAATTTGAGATTATTTCGCTTATCATTGTCCGGCGAATATTCAAAGACATTTCAAAGGTAGAAATGGGAAGCAATTGGTTTTCAAGCCAGTATAATGTGCAATTTATTGCAGATATGATTGGTTTCCCGATTCTGTTTTTTCTGATTTTTCTTTACAATCGGTATAGTGCGAAGTCGCCCAAAATAAAACCCAATCGCGACATACAGTCTTTCGTTCAAATGAAACGAATGATTGCGGTTGTTTTGGTGCCTGTACTCCTGGTAGTCACTTTTGTTAGTTTTGGTGAATGGATATGGGAGGTTCGCCAACTCAACCTGAATGCTATCGACGAAATTAGAGATATCAACAGTATTTTTTACCATGAATTCTTTAGTATACTAACCATTACGGAGGTCTTTATACTGATTATCTCGCTGCGGTACACCCACGATTACAGTCAACTCATACGCAATTCTGGCTTTGTCGTTTCCACCGTAGTCATCCGAATTTCATTTTATGCCGAAGGCATATTGAATATTGCCCTCATCATTTTGGCAGCAGCCTTTTCCGTAGCCGTTTTAGTCCTCTACAATTGGGTGGCCAGCATCAAGCAGCAAGCAAGCGCAATAGATGAGCAGATGTAAAATTTGCCTTCACGCCATTCGGCGGACAGGTTCAGCAAATTATAAGCGGTCTGCATTTTGCTTGTATTGATGTGCTTGTTTCAGGATTTTTTCCTTTTGCTCACTATCCATTTTTTTCCAGGTGTTCAACATCATAGATACACGTGGATTTCCGGCCAGTTTGTCTTTGTGTCGATCATAAAAATCCCAGTAAAGCGAGTTAAAAGGACAGGCTTTATCGCCGTATTTTTCTTTACGATCATAATGGCAATCTTTGCAATAATCACTCATCTTGTGAATGTAATTGGCAGAAGATATATAAGGCTTTGTACCTACAATTCCACCGTCTGCAAATTGCGACATTCCTCGCGTATTGGTTATTTCTACCCATTCCAGCGCATCCATATAAATGCCCAAGTACCACTCGTCTACTTCATCAGGATCAACGCCGAGTAGCAGGGCAAAATTTCCAGTCACCATAAGTCTCTGGATATGATGCGCATAGGCATGGTCAAGCGACTGACCAATTGCATGAGCCAAACAACGCATTTTGGTATCACCTGTCCAGTAAAAAGCGGGCAGCTTAGCATCGTGCTCAAAGTAATTCATCGAAGCATAGTCCGGCATTTTAGCCCAATAAATACCCCGCATATATTCGCGCCAGCCGATAATTTGACGAACAAAGCCTTCCGTTTGAGAAATGTCGATACTATCTTGGTGTTCCTGCCAATATTCAATGACCCGATGCACAACCTCAAGCGGAGAAAGCATTTTGGTGTTCATGGCGAAAGATAACTTGGAATGAAAAAGCAGGTATCCACGAGTCGTCATAGCATCTTGGTAGGTACCAAAAAGATGGAACTGAGTTTTCACAAAATGTTCCAACAATTCGAGGCATTCTTCTCGGCTCGTCGGCCAAAGAAAATTATCTGGATTGATGTGCCCGATGGTTTCTACTTTTTTTGATTTAAGCAGCTCAGCAATTTCGCTTGCATCCTTATTAAAGTGTTTTGGTGGCGGCACATCCACCTTTTTGGGCATTTTTTTGCGGTTTTCCTGATCGTAGTTCCAGCGACCAGTCAAAGGCGTTTCGCCATCATCTTCCATCATGATATCGAAATCCTTACGCACCTTTCGGTAAAAGCTTTCCAGCAAATACTGTTTTTTATTTTTAAACTGTTCTTCGACCGCCATGCGGTCCACCAGAAAGTGTTCGCTATCAACAGCCTGAGTCGGAATATCAATTTGATCGCAAAGGCCTATCAGTTCTTCATCCAGCCGATATTCATCGGGCAATTGGTACTCAAATTCCTGAATGCCATACTGATCAATTACCCAATCAAGGTTTTCAGATATACTTTGTTTGTTGCGTTCATCATCGAGCGTCAGGTATAGTACCTCATGCCCATTTGATTGCAGCCAATCGCGGAAATTGCGCATGGAAAGGAAAAAACCAACTACCTTTTGAATATGATGACGAACATAATTTGTTTCAGACAGGCATTCCATTTGAACGTATAAAACCTCCTTGGAAGCATCTGAAAACCAAGAGTGTTGTTGATTGAGTTGGTCGCCTAGAATGAGTCGAAGAACCTTGTAAGAATCTTGCATAGATGATATAGCTTTTGCACCTATGCTATAACTACAATTAAGAAAAGCAGTTCAATGAATGCAAGCTTTCTTTTAAGGTCTTTGAGTTTCCAGATGCAAAATAGCTTGCTCTCTACGCCATCTGGCCATGTCATCTACTTCATCGAGATAATCCACATCGATTGCTTTATCATAAGCTTCCAATGCTTCAAAATAACAGCCATTCGCAAAAAAGGCATTTCCGAGGTTGACCAGTGCAACGGTATACCCATCATCTATTTCAATGGCTTTCTGATACAACGGAATTGAAGCCAGAAAGTCCTCTTGGTCGTAATGGATATTTGCTTTATTGTTGTAAAGCGAAGCCATTTCCGGGTTTAGTTTTATCCCTTGATCATAATCAGCAATAGCTTCGTTTGGTTGGTTCAGCTTTCGCCAAATATTACCGCGGTTGTTGTAGGCATCTGCGCATTCTGGATTCATGTCCAACACGGTATTCAATTCAAACAAGGCCGCTTCCAGTTTTCCTAAATCCTCCAAAATAAGCGCTTTTCGGAAATAGAAAAACCATTGCTTGGAATCAAGGAGTATAGCCTGATCAATTGCAGTGAGTGCTTCTTCGAAGCGTTCAAGATTAAACAAAACAGTAGAAATCAGCCAGTACGTTTCGTAAGATTCAGGATTCAATTTAGCATCTCGATGGCAATCTTTGAGGGCACTTTCAAAGTCTCGCAATTTGGCGTAAGCCATAGCCCGCTGAAAATAAGCTTCCGGATGTTCTTCATCCAGTTCGATGATTCGATCATAATCGCATAAGGCGTCTTCATCTTCATTCAAACTTGCACTGATTTCGGCTCGAAGCTCGTAATAAGTTACCTCAGAAGCATCAAATTCAAGCGCCCGATTGATATACCATTTAGCGTCTGCCGTTTTCTCTAAATCGTCGAGTACACAAGCCATGAGATAGTAGCCTTCTGATGCGACCGGATCAAGTGAAATAGCTTTCTCAAAATCTTCGATTCCATCTTCATACTGATCCATAAAGCAATACTCACGACCTCTGCGCAAGAACAAAGAGGCGTTGTATGGCTCTATGCCGATGATCTCATCAAAAAGCAGTAAAGCTTCAAAATTTCTTTCCATATTGGAGAGAAGGACACCCTTACCTTCCAGGTATTCTACATTCTGAGGGGCAAGTTCAAGCGCTTGATCAATTGCGGTAAGCGCTTCATCGTATTGCTCGTCCAGGAACAGACGAGTGAATTCCTGAAAATAAACTTCAGCGTTCATCGGGTAGGTTTTTCGGTCTAATCGGAATAACTACCAAAACAACCATAAGAATAGATCAAATAGTTCCCCGGTAGTAAATGCTCAGGAGAAGTAACGTCTTCTACTCTATAACTAATATACTTCTTTATCTCTAACTTCAGTCTTTTCGTGCAAATG
>JALEHC010000483.1 GCA_022763215.1 Saprospiraceae bacterium | reverse complement strand
TGGTTAGGCTGAAGAAAATAGGAACCCATTTTTAGGTACATGTCATGGCTGCTCAGTACCATCAGCGCAAAAAGGAGAAAGGCGAGTTTTTTCATGTTGAAAGAATCTTTTAAAGTAAATGACGGATCAAAATTATGGATAAGTGAAATTTGTCAGCACTAAATGATTGAACTAATTGATAATAAGATAATTAGGAGGTTATTTTGTGCTGGCCTTATAAAATTTCACTTGTTCATAATTCCGTCTAACTACATTATGAATGTCCAAAAGATAAGTAATACTTTGATAAAGTTAATTATTGGCTTAAAGATTTTAGTCATCCGTCTGTATGGTTTTCTGGCCGCGTAGTTGCCGCATACCGTATTGCACAGCAATCATCACGATCAGCCCAATCAGGTAAGAAGTGGTAAACATCAACCACTCATAATCGTCTTTTTTGAGGGCACTTCGTTTAGTGGCCGCTAAGCCCCATAAATTCACTAATCCGCGTTTTACAAAAAATTTGGAAACCAGGTTGGAAGCCATCAGGCCTGCCAGATAACCAATGGCCAGATTGAATGCTTCCTGGCCCAAGAAAGTGGCAATTTTTTTCATAGGTGTTGTTCTGTTAAATTGGAGAATTGATACGGTGAGTGAAGTTAAACCTAACTTTACAAAACAAGATGGTCAAAAAGAAAATACTTTCTGAGCACCAACAAAAACAGGTGGACTCTCTACTGAAAATCCACCTGTTACCATTACTTTTTGGGATAATGACTAGTATTTATTTTCCTTTTCTATTTCTTCATAATATTCTTCCAGAATGTAAAATGCTTTTTTCTTTTTGCCGTCATCACCAATCAAGCCTTTCCGGTTCCAGCCTTCCTGATAAATCGGATTATTTCTCTTGGGAGAACGAAAATCTACCAATATCCATGGAGTAAAGCCAGTATAATTGTCCGGCATGCGTTTCATCATGTCCACTTGCTCTTGATAAAACCATTCCTGATACTCTTCACTCCAGCGAGTTAAAGAATCTGCATGGAAGCCTTCTTTGGCACCAGCACCAGTTTCGCTGATAATCAAAGGTTTGTCGTAAATTGTTTTCCATTGCGCCGTTCGACAATAGGAAGGAAGACCAACATACCAACCCAAGTATTCATTCACCGAAACGATGTCCGTATGGGCGCCAAGTGGATCATCAATGGTATTCATATCACGATTATAGTGTACTTCCAATGCCGCAGAAATAAGTCTGGTCGCATCCAGGCTTTTTGCTTCTTTTACCAGACTAATCATAAATTCGGTCCTTGCTGGCGAAACGGGCGTCTCATTTCCAACCGACCAAATAATAATACTAGACCGATTGCGATCTCTGGCAATCATCTCTCGAAGTTGATACTTGGCTTTGTTTAAAACTGCTGGATTTTCAAAGTCAATCGTCCAGTAAACCGGAATCTCTGACCAGAGCAACAGCCCCAACGAATCTGCCGTACGGATAATCTGTTCATTGTGTGGATAATGGGCCAGGCGCACAAAATTACAATTGAGTTCTTGTGCCCAACCCAGTAACTGAAGAGCATCTTCCTGACTATGCGCTCTTCGGGCTTCTGTAGGCACTTCTTCATGCATACAAATACCTCGTAAAAAAACAGGCTTGCCATTTAGTAAAATATCCTTTCCAGAGACTTCTATCTTTCGAAATCCAATCTGATCGCGTACTTCATTATTAGCTGTACTAAATACAACTTCATAGCGCTTCGGATTTGTATCTGACCAAAGTTCTGCTTTTGGCAGCGTCATTGAAAAAGGTGTGCGTAAGGCAGCGGTCTTTTTTATTTCCTTCTTTACTTTTAGTTCAGGAATTTTGATTGTAATTGTTTCTCCTTGCTTTGCTCCATTCAGTTGTACCCAACCACTTACCTTTGCATTTTTTGTAACTGCTTGTAATTCTGAACTCGGCATATCCAGATGAATGAAATAATCATCCACAAAAATAGGTGGGGTCTCTATTAACATGACATCCCTGGTGATACCTCCATAGTTCCACCAATCGGTATTGACGGTTGGGACTGCGTCTTTGTATCTTTTATTATCAACTTTTACAATAAGGTAGTTACCTTTTTCCTTTAAAATGGAAGGTGCAATCTCAAACTGAAATGGACTAAACCCTCCAACATGAGATCCGAGCTTCTTGCCATTGAGGTATACTTCTGCTTGATAATTGATGGCTCCGAAATACACAAATACCCGATTAGAAGGACTCTTTTTCTGGTAATCAAAAGACTTTTTGTACCAAACAGTACCCTCGTAATACAAAAATTGGTCGTCCTGTGAATTCCAGTCACCAGGCACCATCAACGTATTTTGGTCATCATACCCATGTTCTACCATGGCCGTTTTATCTTTTGGAATACCACTATTCCAGTATGCTCCGGGGTCTTTTTCGCCCTTTTCTTTGAAGCGATAATCGTAAAAGCCCGTTTCGTAAGGATCAATAATATATTGCCATTTGCCGTTCAGGCTGAACGTTTCGCGGCCGTGGACATTCGTCATAAAGTCCTGCGCACGCAGTGTGAACGTTTGAAATAGAAGGAGTATCAAGGCTAGTTGCAAAAAAAGGTGTTTATTAAAATCCATCTTCAATAGTGATTTTGGTATGGTGTGATTCAATTTGTGTTTGTCTATTCAGGAATGATGAAAATAATAAAACTCATTAGATTTTTTACTCTTCTATTTCTTTCAAGACCTTTGCCGGTATGCCTCCAACTACGGTATTGGCGGGTACGTCTTTGGTAACCACTGCGCCTGCCGCCACCACGGCATTTTCACCCACCGTCACGCCCGGAAGGATAGTCGCACCTGCTCCAATCCATGCATTGCGTTTGATGAGCACTGCTGCTGGAACCAATGTTTTTCGGGTAGCGACTTTCGTCGGATGGTTCTCAGAGGTAATATTCACACGCGGACCAATCAATACATCATCTTCAATTGTAATACCACCTAAATCCAAAAAACTACAAGCGTGATTAATAAATACCCTTTTGCCCAAAGAAATATGACTACCAACATTGGTGTAAAAAGGCGGAAAGACGGTCGTGCTTTCATCCACAGCTGCTCCAATAATTTCACTCAGAATGGCTCTTACTTCATCTACATGAACTGCCTGCCGAAGTTTTACCGAAAGGTGCATGGTACGATTGACTGCTTCGCGGATTTGGCTATAATCCGGATCATTCATCGGAATGGCTTCTCCTGCCCGCATTCGGGCAAGCATATTTCTTGAAGGTTGCGTTGGTTTTTCCACAATATTTATTTTGTAGGATACTGTTCGTCTGTTACTTTTTCCAGCCAGGTCACCACTTCTCCATCGACTTCTTCTTGTATAGCAATGTGGCTCATAGCTTTGTTGGGAGCGGCCCCGTGCCAGTGCTTTTCATTTGGTGCAAACCACACTACATCACCTGGGCGTACCTCCTCTATAGAGCCACCTTCTTTTTGTACTAATCCGAGGCCAGAGGTAATAATGAGCGTCTGGCCAGCCGGATGCGTGTGCCAGGCAGTTCTGGCTCCTGGTTCGAAAGTGACACTTGCACCAGCTGCTTTGGTCACTTCTTTTTTCTGAAAAATTGGATCAATTCTAACTGATCCACTAAACCAGTCTTCTGGGCCTTTGAAAGAAGGAATGGTGCCGTTTTTTGTGATTTCCATGAGTCTTAAGTTATGTTTTTTATTGGTAAAGAATTGAAAAAAAGGCCACTCTATGCTTATGCAGTACAGAGTAGCCTTCTCGAGTTTATTCGAGTTTGCCACCATATACTGGGAACATACTAGCTTCCCCGTAGTCTTCAATTTGTTTCATGTTTTTAAGAAAATTCATGTCCGATTCAGAAATGACGAAGTCAACATCTGCATTGGTTTTCATGTGAGCCGGATTGGCCGTTTTAGGCAATGGAAGCAGACCTAACTGCAGATCGTACCGAATACCCAATTGTGGAATTGATACATTATACTTTTCGGCTACCTTGGCTAATTCCTGATTTTTCAACAATTCGCCATGCCCAATAGGGGAGTAGGCTTCCACCAAAATGCCTTTATCCTGAGCATATTGGATAAGCGCCTCCGGCGTATTGGTAATATGCGCCAAAATTTGATTAACCATAGGTTTTACAATACAAGATTCAAGGATATTGTCGATGTCTTCTTTTTCAAAATTGGATAAGCCGATCGCTCTTACTTTTCCAGCTTTGTAGGCTTCCTCAAGCGCGCGCCACGCTTCGCGATTACCATCTGTATATGATTCTTCCTTATGAAATTCTCGCCAAGGCTTCGGACTGTGAATAATCATCATGTCAATGTACTCCAGTCCCATTGTTTGCAATGACTCATCGATCGAATCAACTGCTTCTTTATACGACTTTATTTCTGCTGCCAATTTATTGGTTACAAACATGTCTTCTCTCGAAACGCCACAATTTCTGATTCCTTCTCCAACACCTCGTTCATTTTGGTACGCCTGAGCTGTATCAATATGGCGATAACCAATTTGAGCAGCTTCTTTTACTGCTTGTACGACATCCTGATCATTAATAAACCAGGTTCCAAGTCCTAATTTAGGAATTTCAACTCCGTTGGATAAGGTATATTTTTCTTCTAAAATCATTTGAATAAATTTTTTATTTAAAATGTTGCCGCATCAATCACATATCGATAGCGGGCTAGTTTATTATTACTTTTTCCCAGGCATCGGTGATCCACTTCAATCTTTACATTAGAAAGAAAGAATCATACTATCTAGCGCCTGCCTTGTAGTGCTACATTAATTCTATTTACTCGTAAACTCCTCGTCTGTCACCGGATCTTTCCATTCTACTATTCCTTTTTCTGTATTCGGAATCAGATAGATGTGAGTCATGCTTTCGCCCTCAGAAGCACCATGCCAATGCACTTTGTTAGGCGGACATTTGATAACATCCCCTTTCTTGATAATCTCTTTGGGTTGTCCTTTAATTTGGTGATAACCTACACCAGCTGTCACCATCAATATCTGTCCACTTGGGTGGGAATGCCAATGACTTCGGGCCGCAGGCTCAAAAGTCACACTTCCAGCATTGGTCGTAAAGACCGAATCATTAGCAACTAAGCCATGTACCCATGCTGTTCCTGTAAAGAAATCTGCAGGTCCTTTTCTCCCTTTCGGGAAAATCGACTCAGAAGTTGCTTCTTCGGATGCTGCTTGCTCATTAGCGTTGCAACCAGCAAATGTGACCACTGCCAATAGTAGCAATGTGAATGGACGGAGGATTGTGTTTGATAAACTCATTTTTATACCTTTTTAAGTGATAATTGGTCGAATTACTTTTCTTCCCATAGCTCAATATGCACTTGAACAGATTCGCTGGCTGTAAGTACGCTGATATCGCCCTGAATCTGTCCTAGTTGAACCAGCCCTTCTGGATATCTGAATGGTTTATAAAAAATAGCCAGATTTCCCCAAGGGGCATAATAGGTGATATCTCCAATGGCTGCTTGATGGCCGGCTGGCCGGCCTTCTATATTCAAACGCCCTGGCAATTGACTGACTTTTTCGATGCCAGCATAGTCTTCCAAGGTCAGTTGAAGCGGCAACATATCAATAAAATCTTGGCTAGCAGGATGATTTTCCAGACTTGCCGTCAAAATATGCTCGCCTACTTTGATTTTAATCTGATGACTTGCCGGATTCATACTTTTCTTGGTTTGAATAAAGCCAAACGAGATGCAAACGGATAGAACTAGTCCGATTACCCATCTGTACGTTGCTTTGTAAAACATAATCAACAATATCTTTGCGTTAACTTGACACAAAGATAAACCCTAAATAATAGGCATCGTTAATAATGATCAAACCAAAGATTAAGAAAATCAAACCTCAGAAGATCGCATAGCGGTAGGAGTCGTCCCGGAAAGCTTTTTAAAGAAATTATTGAAATAAGTGAGGTAATCAAATCCGAGTGCGTAAGCAATTTCGCCTATATTCCAGTTGGTATGTTGTAGTAATGCCTTCGCCTCACTAAAAATCCGTTCTCGGATGTGCGTGGAAGTAGTCTTTCCGGTCACTTGTTTTACCGAGCGATTGAGGTAATTTACATGCACCGATAAGACTTCTGCATAATCTTTCGGACTTTTAAGTTGCAGCGGATGATCGGACGTTTCTATTGGAAATTGTCGTTCCAGTAATTCCAGAAAAACAGCTGTCAAGCGGGTAGCAGCATCTTTATGCTGACTATAATTGGAAGAAGGCTCCATTTTCAGCGACTCGTGAATAATGAGGTGAATATAATTCCGAATCAGATCATCTTTATAAGCATAATCCGAGTTTTGTTCTTCGATCATCTTACGAAAAATACCATGCAAAAATTCACGCTGTTCCAGCGAAATTTCCAGTACCGGCGTACCACCAATTTTAAACAAAGGGGACTGCAAAATACTATCCGAACGCTCTGATAATTGCAGAAAATCTTCTGAAAACAAACAAGTATACCCCACATAAGTACTCGAAAGCGTTTCCCATGAATAAGGAATATGCGGGTTTCCAAAAAACAAGACCGTCCCCTCATGATCAAAACTCCGATCCGAATAATGAATTCGACTTCGCCCCGTCGTCAGACAGATTTTATAAAAGTCCTTCCGGCTATAAATCTTTGTTGCATGCCCATCCTGCTCAATCTGAAACACATTAAACCCGCTCAGCTTAAGCTCCCTGTTAAAATCCGAAACCGAACGTTCTGTCTTTTTTGTCATGGGGTAAAGTTAAGAAAATCAAATATAACCTGCACTAAGAAATGGAAGGCCGTTCTGAAGCTATTCCGTGCTTTTTATGCCAAACTAAAGGGCTATCTGGAAGGGCATTATCAATTGGAGCAAATCCATGCACAATAAGTTCGGGATCGTACGTGCCGTTCCTTTCAGTTCCGCTAGGGAGCGGTGCGCCCGACTTAGTGCACGGAGGACTGGCTTAGTCTCTACATCTATAGTAAGGGGCAATTGGGGGATAGCGTAGGAAGATGAATCTAACAT
>JALEHC010000078.1 GCA_022763215.1 Saprospiraceae bacterium | reverse complement strand
TTTCATCATTTGGAGAAAGCTTTTCATGAAAATGCAGTTCGTAATCCTGGTGTAGATGATCAATAATTAAATCCACCAAAAGTGCATTTTGAAAAACACCCCCACTAAATGCTAACTTTTTAATTTTCAGATCATTTGCAATAAGTCGAATCGATTCTACCAATGATAGATGGAACCGTGCTGCTATTCGCCCCTTGTCCACTCCTTCGAGCAAATCACTCAGGATTTGGGTGATCAGGAAGGAAGTATTTATTTGCAAGCGGTTATTTGATGTTTTGGATGTTGGTTGCAGGCGCAGCTGGTAGCTTTCGCTAAATGCGCCATTGGTTGGTTGCAGGAAACGACGAGCCATTTGTTCGAGTTGCATAGCCGCTTCGCCCTCATAACTTTGTCGATCTGCAATACCTAATAAGGATGCTACCCCATCAAAAAGTCGGCCGATGCTGGAGGTTTGTAAGGGTGCCGTTTGCTTGCGTTTTTGTTGATAAATCTTCCACTCAGCTGTGGAAAATTTTGGCTCTAAGACGGATTTGGCGACAGCCAAATGCCCCGCCAATGAAAAGGCAGAAATTCGTGGTTCTTTTGGCATCTTATTGCCGAGTATAAAATCAAAGTACGCCCAATGCGCAATTCGGTTCATTGTACCCTTTTGATACTGAAAAAATTCTCCGCCCCAGATTTGTTTGTCGGTGCCAAGTCCGGTACCATCCCAAATGATGCCAAGAACGGGCTCTGTTGATTCAAGCAAATTGCTTTCCCCCAGAATAGCGCCAAAATGTGCTTCGTGGTGTTGTATTTGCCGCAAAGGCAAACCCAAAGCGGTTGCTTTTTCTATTCCCAATTGTGTCGAAGCATAATCAGGATGTAAATCTGTGAGAATAACTTCTGGCTGAAATTGAAGCAAATGAATCAGGTGATCCAGTCCTTTTTGAAAGGAAAGCTGGGTATCGAAGTGTTCCAGACTACCAAAATATTGGCTCAAATAGCAATTTTTCTGATGCAAAAGGCTAAAAGTACTCTTCATGCTAGCCCCCATGCCTAGGCACGATTCCGAGGGCCAGTCCATAAATGGCAACAAGCAACCTGGTGCATACCCGCGAGAACGACGCATCAAAATGGGCTGTTGGTGGTTTGGGCTAAAAGCCACTACACTATCGTCCTGTGGTGTGAGAATTGCTCTGTTGTTCGTCAAAATCCAATCGGCCAAGGTTGGCAGCGCATCGGCCGCTTGGCTTTCTTCAAATACAATCGGAGACTGACTGATATTGGCGCTGGTAGCGACAATTGGTTTTCCAAATTGCTGCAACAACAGCACATACAGAGGTGTATAAGGCAGCATTACGCCAAGGCGATCCATTCCAGGTGCCAATAGGTCGGTGGGAAGCGGACATTGCTTTTTTTGCGAAAGCAAAACGATAGGAGCTTCCTTGCTAGTCAGTGCTTTTTGTTCAGCCGCTGTTGTTTGCAAAATCTGCTGAACGCCTGCCAATTCAGGAAACATCAGTGCCAGTGGTTTGGTCGGGCGATGCTTACGCAAACGCAGATTTTCAATGGCCGTCCGATTATTGGCGTCACAAGTCAACAAATATCCTCCGATACCTTTGATCGCAACAATTTCGCCATTTTGCCAAGCATTGACAACTTGATGAATCGCTTCTGATTCGGAGGCAACTCTTTCAAATTTTGAATTCAGCAATTGTATTTGGATACCACAATTTGGGCAGGAATTGGTCTGAGAATAATAGCGCCTATCTTCCGGATTATGATATTCGTGCAGGCATTCCGGACACATTTGGAATGGCTGCATACTGGTCATTGGGCGATCATAAGGCAATGCAGCCGTAATGGAATACCGAGGGCCGCAATTGGTGCAAGTGGTAAAAGCGTAGTGATACCGCCTGTCCTTTGGATGTAGGATATCGTTTCTACAATCTGCACACAAGCTTACATCTGGTGTGAGCAGCAATTTGGGCATGCCAGTAGCTTCGCTATGAATGATCTGAAAATTGTCAAAGAACGTTGGTTCTGTTTCGCTTATTTGGTAGTTTGAAATAATCGCCAATGGTGGCTTTTCCGACACCAATTGTGCCAAGAAATGCTCTGCATCCTGACCGTCAGCATTTATGCAAATGTGAAGACCATCGAAGGTATTATGTACCCAGCCTTTGAGCCCCATTTGCCTGGCAAGGCGATATACATAAGGGCGAAACCCCACGCCTTGCACTTGTCCATTTATGTGGATATGCCAAGTTTTCACACTTCACTTGCTACCTTGGCTGCTTTTTTTTCTTTTACTTTATCGAGTAGCCAGTTGCACCACTCGTCTACGCCCTGATTTTTGATACTGGAAATCTGCATTACATCGATATCCGGGTTGATATCGCGAGCATCTTTGACGACAGCATCGACAGAAAAAGGTAAAAACGGCAGCAAATCTACTTTTGAAACCAGCATCAACTCGCTAGTCAAAAACATGCGGGGATACTTTTTTGGTTTGTCATCGCCTTCCGTTGTTGCGATGAGGGTCACTCGGTAGTCTTCGCCTAAATCGAAAGAAGCCGGGCAAACCAAATTGCCGACATTTTCCACAATCAGCAAATCTGTGTCGCTCAGATCGAGGTTTTCCATAGCTTGCCAAACCATTTGAGCTTCCAAGTGGCAGATACCGCCAGTGACAATCTGAAGCGCATCGGCACCGACATCGCGTAGGCGATCAGCATCGCGTTCTGTTTCGAGATCACCGACCAAGATTTTCATATTGACTTTATCGCCGATACGGCGGGCTGTTTCCTGTAGCAAGGTTGTTTTGCCACTTCCGGCAGAAGAGGTAATATTGATTAGCAAAATATTTTTTTCGGCCATTTGTTTTCGGATACTTTCCGCCACAAAGTCGTTGGCCTTCAAAAGATGCATAGTCGTATTATCGCAAGTAACGGTACCTCTGGCCGCTTTGCTTGATTTTTGAACCTTGTCCATAATATTTGTCCAAATTTTGATTGTAGATAAACAAATTAGGAAGGATCATAGACTTTTAAAAGAAATAATGCCTTTTAGAAAATTATTTCTAATAAAATATGCCAAATGGTTTAAGTTTTGATTAATTATTTGGCAAAAAGCTTCAACAAAAAAGCCGACTGCATGATGCAATCGGCCTGTTTTGCTGATTAATCAGCTATTGGGATATGAATTGAGATTAAAAATTGTATCTGAGACTTGCTCTTGCAAAAAATGGTACACCAGGCGTAAAGTGAATTTCCTCTACCGATTCATCTTCTCCTCTAAGCCTTGATTCTGTAGCAAACTGTGCTTCATTCCATTCTTCATCAAACAAGTTTTCGATGCTGACACCTAAAGTCAAATTATTGAAGGTATAATTAGCATTGGCATCAACGATAAAATAGCCAAGTGCGACAATACTGTTGTCTTCATTAGCTGGACGATCTTTGATATAACGATAGCGAATCCCTCCAGAAAATCCGTTTGGATATTTTAGCGTTAGTCCGCCCATACTGGTTAGGTCTGGTGCTAACGGAATAAAATCTTCACCTTCCGGCTCATTGATGGCTCTGGCATAGGTATAGTTGATGTCTCCATCAAAGAACAGATGTCTAGAAAGTTGCAAACGAACTCCAAAGTCAATCCCCATTCGCTGTGTTTCACCACTTGGCTCCACAACAGCAGCATCACCTACATAGACAAATTCTTGCTCCAGGTATAGATACCAGGCTGCTGCATTAATCCAGATACGAGGGCTTGGCTTCCAGATGAATCCAAGGTCAGAACCAGCTGCGAAAGGTAGGGTCTCTTCCGCTCCTTGACGAACCACTACTCGAGTGTCATTGGAGTGAAAACCAAGACCTGACTTCAGGTATAATTGTAGCGACCGAGTCGGATTGTAAAGAATGTTAAGTTTTGGCGAAAGCCGTATAGCATCCTCTGATAGGCTGGTGTACTCCGTCGTCAAGCGATCGATATAGTCAAAGCTAAAAGCATCTACCCGCAGAGCAGGGTTGATCAGCCAGTCGCCCAGCTCTAGTTCAGCATTTAGAAATCCGTATAAATTGGTTTCATCGATATCACCCAAGGCCAGTTGTTCGAGCGTGGTTTTGCGGTTGGCGGTGCGGGAAAGCTCGTTGTCATCGACATTATCATAGCGCAGTCCAACTCCATAGTTAAGTCCTAATCGGCGATTTCCGATCATCAATTCGTCTACAATTTCAGATTGTAGGCCATAGATTGCGCGGTCTTCAAACTGGCGAATCTGATCGCCATTGACGGGATCTTCCAAAAAGAAAGTAAAATTAGAAAACAACTCAAAATCATATTGGCTATAAAACAAGCGCGTTTTGACCAGTCGATTCATACCTAGTGATTTGACGTAAGTCAAGTTCACGTTAGTACGACTGGTTTGGCCGCCTTCTGTATCATCGACTGCACCAAAGCGAGTGATGGTACCATCATCAACCAAGCGCTGTGGAATTTGTCCAGAAGCATCCCATTTGCTTTGGAAGCGTGAAATTTGGACACTCAAACGATCATTTTCATTAAATCGGTGGGTATATTTTCCCATCAAATTAAGTCGGTTGAAGTTTTGTGGCGACTCAAATGGGCCATCTGTCAGCGTGTAAGCAGCGGCTACATAAGCATCATTCTGAGCATTATTTTCAAAAAGATTAAACATACCGAGCAGTCGGCTGGTATTGAACTGGCCATAGTCAAAGCCGATAGTGCTGTTTTTGAGTGCATCTTTGGTTTCAAAATTCACGTAACCAGCTGTATTGAAGTTACCTTGACGAGCATAATATGGCCCTTTTCCAAAGTCAATTTCCTGGATTGTTTCCGGGATGAGGAAGTGCAAATCAGCATACCCCTGCCCATGAGCGTGGGATACCATATTGACCGGCATACCATCGACAGTAATTTGAATATCCGTACCGTGATCGATATCGAAGCCACGAAGGAAAATTTGCTCTGCTTTTCCGCCTCCGGCATGCTGAGCGATCATAAGCCCTGGTACACGACGAAGAATTTCTTGTGCATTGGTAACCGGATTGGTTTGCAGATCAATACTTGCAACTTGATTCAAGGAAGATACAGACTGAACGATGTTTACTTGTTCTAATTGGAAAAAATCTTCTTTCAAAACGATTTGAACAGGATTTTCCAAATCCGTTTTTTTAACAACTACTTCTATTAGTTCAAAACCTATGAAACTAATTTGCAGGCTGTCGCCTAAATTAGTATTCTCGATCTGGAAGTAGCCCGCATCATTGGTGTGTGCATGACTACTGCTGCTGATGTTCAGAATGTGAGCACCACTTAATGGATTGTTGGCGTCGTCTTTGACGATGCCTTGTATAGTTTGCGCATTGATAGATGCGACAGAAAATAAGAATGTGAAAATGTATAAATAAATGTTTTTCATGTTGACTCAATTGTGTTATTGTTCCTCAGCAGGTAATTCCTGCCAGAGCAAGTGTAACATTTAGCGTAAGCGATAACAGCATAGGCATGGCTATTCCAAAATGGAAGCCAGAATATGACGTATGCATGTTTGAATTAAGGAATCTTACCTTTTTGCTGCTTTGAAAATGACATAACAATTGTCATCTGCGTACT
>JALEHC010000077.1 GCA_022763215.1 Saprospiraceae bacterium | reverse complement strand
AGCAACTAGAACTACAGCCATATAATACCAAGCGTGAAAAATATGCCGACAGCACGGTTGAAGTAGAAGCCAAAGAAGGCCAGGAAACGGTCATCTACAAATACGCAGCTAATGTCACTTCATTCAACCATTCCAAAGAGGACATCCAAGCATTGTGTAAGCAAGCGGTTCAGGCTTCCGCCAAAAAAGGATTTGCAGCCATGCTACAAGAACAGGCAGATGCTTGGGGTAAGAAATGGGAAGAAGCTGATATCGTAATCGAAGGAGATGTAGCAGCACAGCAAGGTATTCGATTTAATATCTTCCAATTGTACCAAACCTATACCGGTGAGGATGAACGTCTGAACATCGGGCCAAAAGGATTTACCGGAGAAAAATATGGCGGTAGTACCTACTGGGATACCGAAGCCTATTGTTTTCCATTTTATTTGGCGACAGCCGACCAACAAGTTGCACGCCAATTGTTGATCTACCGGTATAAGCATTTGCAGAAAGCAATTGAAAATGCAGAAAAATTAGGCTTTACAGATGGTGCAGCCCTTTACCCGATGGTAACCATGAATGGAGAAGAATGCCATAACGAATGGGAGATTACTTTTGAGGAAATTCACCGGAACGGGGCCATTGCTTTTGCCATTTACGATTACATCCGCTATACTGGCGAACAAGAATACCTGATCGATTATGGATTGGAAGTACTAATCGGAATTGCTCGCTTCTGGGCACAGCGGGTGCATTGGTCAGAGCGCAACGGCCAGTACATGATGCATGGTGTGACCGGGCCAAACGAATACGAAAACAACGTCAACAACAACTGGTACACCAACTACATTGCTCGTTGGTGCCTGAACTATACACTGGAAGCGATTGACTATGTCAAAGAAAAAGCAGGCGACAAATACAAAGCAATCGAAGACAGAATCAAGTTTTACGAGTATACCGAAACAAACAAATGGAAGGAGATCATCGAAAAAATGTACCTGCCAGAGGACAAAGAACTTGGCATTTATGTACAGCACGATGGTTTTCTTGACAAAGAGCTCAATATCGTTGACGACCTGAGAAAAGAAGACCGTCCACTCAACCAAAACTGGAGTTGGGACCGCATTTTGCGCTCAGTATTTATCAAGCAAGCCGACGTATTACAAGGATTGTATTTCTTCGAAGATCATTTTGATGAAGCGACCATTCGCCGCAATTTTGATTTTTATGAGCCACGTACCGTTCATGAATCTTCTTTGTCACCATGTGTACACGCTATTCAGGCAGCAATGCTTGGCAAGAAGGAGAAGGCTTATGAAATGTACATTCGTACTGCCCGTTTGGACCTCGATGATTACAACAATGATACAGAAGATGGCTGCCACATCACAAGTATGGCAGGTACTTGGATGTCATTTGTAAAAGGATTTGGAGGTATGCGAGTGTATAATGATACTTTGCAATTTGCGCCATACCTGCCAGAACAATGGAAAGGCTATGCCTTTAACATTCGTTACAGAGGGCATTACATCAAGGTACAAGTTGATAAAACGCAGACGGTGATTACCAACCATGCAGACAAAGCACTACAATTAAAAGTACACGGCAAAGATTACGAGATTGCTGCCGAATCGAATCTTACGATATAAAGAATCAGGGAGGTGTCGGGTTTGAAAAAGCCCGGCTCCTTTTGATCTCCTCCCCTATTTTTCGCAACAATTTTTTTAACTTCGCCCCGAATTAATTAATCTGATGAACGTGTAGTCTCGATGTGAATTGGGATTACTGCATATTTTGACCGCAGAAAAATTTCAAACACATGAAAAAGATAATCTTGATGGCATTTGTAGCCATGACTTGGGTTGCCTGTCAAAATGAATCTGCTAACAATGATTCGGCCAACAATGCAACGACTGAAGCACCTACTCCAAACAATAACGATCCTCAGGGTACGGCGATAACGCCAAGAACACCGGTACAATCAGGCCTAACTGCCGATCTTACCCGCGACTTTTGGGTATATGAATTCTACATTGACCCTCAAAACAGAAAAAATAATCGAAATTACCGCGGTAAGTGGTTTAATCTGAAAGAAGACGGCACCTTCGAAAGTGGCCAATGGCAAGAAACCACTGGTAGCGGTAGCTGGTTGTTGTTGAAAGACGAAGAAAACCGTGATTTGCTTCGTCTTGACAATGTCAACGATGCAGAAGACGCGGAGTTTATTGTACAAATCAATGCAGATGGCGACGCCGCGAGCTGGGTAGGCACCAAGACCTATGGCCAGGCTGGGGTTATGCTTAAAGCCATCAACTTGATGACAGAACCGACCAAACAGCAGTTTGGTGTAGAATAATAAAGATCAATAACTCTCTGTGATTTTTTTGCAGGGAGTTATTGTTTGACAACCTTCTTCCAAAGCCACTGATTTTCCATTCGCAACCGCAAAAAGTAGATGCCTTTCGGCAAATCATTCACATTGATTTCCTGTTGTTCACCTTGCTTATAAAAGTGAATGATGACTTGCCCATTAATATCTAAAATTTGACCATTGTTCCATTTGGCGAAAGCCGAGAGATGAAGAACCTCAGAAACTGGATTAGGAAAAACATTGATCTGTTGCGCCTCCAATTCATTAACAGAAGTAAACAAATCAGGGCTGCAACTTTCGTCATTCCAATGACCATATACAACCTCTTCCTCAAACTTCGCGCAATAAAGCGAAGCTTCACTATTGGGCCAAACATCATAAAACGCCTGGAAGAAATAATCCTCTAAATGATAAAAATGATTTAGCCCAAATTCTGAACCATACAAATCGGAAATAACATAAAACTCTTCCGCCTGTTCTGGGTCGGGTTGCAAATCATCGTGCGTCCATTTAAAATACCAATGGCGTCTTTGGATGTTATTAATGGTTACCGTATCGATACGACTAACCCAAATCGTAAGTCCCTCAAAATCAGGAACCTCATCTGGCCAATTGTATTCAAGTGTATCTCCGACTTCCAAAGTAAAATCATATAATAAAGTTTCTTCGCCACTGAAAAAATCATATTGAAATACCTTTTCATTTTCCTTACGCAGAGCACCACTAAGCACCTGGAAATTCGTTAATTCATTTTCCCGAAAAGACGAAAAATAGACCTTTTGGTATACCCTATCGTTAATCGTAGTATCGCCGATAGTTTGAAAAAACAAATACTCATCAGGCGGAATGGTAGGCCCATTACTATAAGTAGTTTTTGTGGCCCAGGTTGCATTTTCCGTTTGAAACAAGCTCCCGTATTGGGAAAAAGCAGGGAAGCTAATCAAGCCAAGCAATAGCAATAGTAGTTCACGCATTTTTTATTTTTAAAACTATTGTTAATCTTTCGATTATCAAATTATTATTTTGCAATTTGAATTACCAGCTAACGAATACCTGAAGACCATGAGCGACACCAGTCTCCGTCTATTTTACATATACCACCAAAAAGATGAGGCCCTTTTCCGGGCAATTCATGATTGTTTTGCTGTGGCCAGAAACAACAAAACCATCATTGATGTAGGCGAATTAGTGCTTTCTCCCGATCAAGTCAATCAAGAAAACGAGTCTACCGATCTCGACGAAAGCGATTTTGTACTCATCTTTTTAAGTCGCGACTTTCTGAAAGAAGAATATGCCAATAGTATTTACAAACAAAAAATTCTGATTGCCAATAAGCTCCAAGAAAAGAACCTCCTTCGAATCATACCGATCTACCTACGCCCGCTAGTCGATGACATGCTGCAAGGAACTATTTACCACGGCATTCAAGCATATCCGGCAGTCATCAAAGCCCAATACGAAGACAAATCTATTGCAGAATTTGAAGGCTCTCAACAAGATAAAGTCATTGCTGAGTTAGTTGGAAATTTTCTAAAAACGGCCCCAGAATCCAAAAAGAAACTCAATAAAAAGACCCGGCGACGCAGTATTGCTACGGATACTAAAGAGCTAGAGGCCAAGCTCAAAAAAGCACTAGGCAGACAATTTATAATTGAGCAACACATTGCCTCTGGTGAGTCCGCTATCCTTTATCGCGGCTTTGATGTCATTCTCAAAAGGCGAGTCGCCATCAAAGTAATTAAGCCGTGGGCAGGAGCAGAACGCATCAAAAGAATGAAAGGCGATCCGGGCGAAGCCCGCAGCATTTATGGCCTTAAGCATCGCAATCTAATGACCATTTATGAAGCAAAGTTAGCCAACAAGCCCAAGTACATCATACTCGAGTACATCAGTGGTTCGGCCTTATCATCTGTCATTCGCCGCGAAGGACCTCAGCCCTTGCGAAAGGTTCAGCAATTTATGCTGCAATTGTCGGAAGTATTAGCTGCTGGTCATAAAATGGGATTTCTGCACAAAAACATCACGCCCTCTAATGTCATGATTGACAGCGAATTAGTTCCCATTCTTGCACCTTTTGAGCTGATACAATCATCTAGTTTGCTAAAAAGAGGCCAAACGACCAGAGATAGTCTTCGTTATTGGAGTCCTGAGCAAATTGAAGGCCGAAAAGTTGATGCACGTGCTGATCAATTTTCTCTTGGCCTGATCACCTATCAAATGTTGACTGGGAAATCACTATTTGACGGTACCTTGCCCAATGAGATTATGACCAATCGAAATGCCATTCAGAAAGCACCTGAAACCATTTCGCTTTCGCTAAATGAAATGTATTGTCCAACAGACCTGAAAAAAATCGTCTTGCGTATGCTTTCGCAAAATCCAGAGGATCGATTCGATAGCATGGCTGATGTACACGACGCATTTGAGCGACTGATGATACCATCTATCAATTACACACAAGTGGTGCAGGACAGTTATCGTCGATGTCTAAAGCAAGGTGATTTTATCCAAAGTTTTTATTCCCGCTTATTTGAGTTGAGCCCTTCGGCTGCCGCCAAATTTCAGGAAAAAGGCTTGATGGGTGAAAGCAGTGAAGTCAATTATAAGCAACGCAAAAAACTACGTTCTGCCATCAATATGTTGGTCGAATACCCTAATGCCCGCATTGTCAACCCTAAAGTACTAGAGAAACTAGCCCTCCATCACGGCAATGGTGAAGCCACCCTGAATATTTCTAAAATCGAGTATGATTATTTCAAAAAAGCGCTCATTGAAACCGTAAAAAAATATGAAAAGCACGATTGGACGCCACAATTAGAGAAATCTTGGCAACAAACCATTCAAGAAGGAATTGATTTAATGAAAAAATTTGCAACAGATTTTTAACTGCGCAATAAGACTGCGTACTACATCTACAACTTTGTTTTGTCAATTGGAACTAAATCATTACCATCACCATTAATAGCAGTGGTGACCAAAAACCAAAAAGATGGCAAAGTTAAAGTTAAGAGGAAAAGATTTGATCAAGATTGGATATCCGGAAGGTCCGGTAATTGGTATGGCCATCAACATGATGTTGAAGCACTACAAGCGCCATTCCAAAGAAGAAGTATTATCGATTTTGAAAAAAGTGCTTGATAAGCCAAAAGAATATGAAAATGATATGGTATTAGGCCGCATTGTTCGAAGCATGCGTGCCAAAGAAGCCAAGAAAGAAATAGAATTGAATCCGGCAGTGGAGGACTATCCGGTATTTGGTGCCAACCAAATTGAGCAAGGTGCTCGCGACCAAATGAATACAGCTTTGCGACTGCCTGTCTCGGTCGGCGGTGCACTTATGCCCGATGCACATCAGGGTTATGGATTGCCAATTGGCGGCGTTTTAGCCGTCGAAAATGCTGTCATTCCTTATGGCGTAGGCATGGATATCGGTTGCCGAATGGCTTTATCGCTATATGATTTTAAGCCTGGTTATCTGGAAAACAAGCGAGCTGAGTTGACCGATATTTTGATGAAAAATACGCGATTTGGGTTTGATACTTTTGAAAATCCGATGGATGATGAAGTATTAAGTCGTCCAGAATTCAAAGAAATTAAAAAAGTAAAAGATCTTCGTCAAAAAGCGATTTCACAAATCGGATCATCTGGTTCTGGCAACCATTTTGTGGAATTTGGTTTGGTACAACTCACCGATGAAAACAATGAATTTAATTTGCCGAAAGGTGAATATATGGCCTTATTATCGCATTCTGGTTCAAGAGGTTTTGGTGCCAATATTGCGCAATATTACACAAAGATTGCCATGGAAAAATGCCTACTTCCAAAAGAAGCTAAGCATTTGGCCTGGTTGAGCCTTGATTCACAAGAAGGCATGGAATACTGGTTGGCGATGAACCTTGCTGGCGATTATGCGTCCGCCTGTCATAACCATATCCATCAGCGCATCAGCAAAGCAATTGGTGGTGAAGTCATTGCCAAGGTAGAAAACCACCATAACTTTGCTTGGAAAGAACAAATGCCTGATGGTAAGGAGGTTATCGTACACCGAAAAGGAGCTACTCCGGCTGGAAAAGGCGTTTTGGGTGTTATTCCAGGTTCGATGACTGCACCAGGTTTCATCGTGCGTGGTAAAGGTAGCGCCTTATCGCTCAACTCCGCTTCTCACGGTGCCGGCCGATTGATGTCGCGACGTAAAGCCAAAGAGGCCATTACCAGACATGAGCTGACCAAGATACTGAAAGACCACAACGTTGATTTGATCGGAGGCGGACTTGACGAAGCCCCGATTGCGTACAAGGATATCAACAAAGTCATGAAATACCAAAGCGATTTGGTGGATGTATTAGGCACCTTCACCCCAAAAATAGTTCGTATGGACAAAAATTAATTGGGGAGTGCCCCCACCGCCTTTAGCGGATTTGGGGTCGGGTCATCCGTTTGTAGCAGGCCATGCACCAGTAGGTGACATGGCCTGCTATCACTTCTACCCCTCACTCATTTCGTGCTCCCCCGCCTGCGGGTATCGCTTTTTCCCCTTTTTTCAAGAAAATGGAAAAAAATATGCTGCAATTTTGTGGAATTGTCTGATTCCGGTGTCATACAGGTGAATCAAACAAAGAAGCTATGAAAAATGTGACTGTAAAACTCAGTCTGATGCATCACAGAGGGCATCAACAAATCAAAATTGAATTTTTGGATGGCCGATACAACCGGGCATTGATGGACCCGATTACCGGTCGAAAATGGAGTCGCACACATGGGTGCTGGTATCTCCCACATGAACAATCGAGCCTGGATCTGCTGCAAAAACATTTTAATTGCGAAGGACTAGCCGATGTTTCTCACTTTACCATTCGTCGGGAAAAATTACTGGAACCCACCACTCCAATTATCGAAGTAGATGTAGACAGCAACCATCGGCTAAAAATTACGATTTTGCAGCAACAAACCCTGGTTTTCGAAAAACTCAGAAATTTTCGAAATTCCAGGTTTGATACCAATCTAAAATGCTGGCTTTTACCTGCCAGCGAAGAAAGCCTCCAACAATTGGAAGATACCTTTCCCAACCAGATTAATTTCAAAATTCAGATTCGTCGACCAGATCAAGGCCCTACGAAAATTGCGAAGGCTAACAAAAAAATTATTCCATTCAATCAGGTACAACAAACTGCCATAGACGATTTTGAACGGGCCTTGATTTTAAACAGATACAGCATACATACGAAAAAATCGTATCTCAGTCAGTTTAAAAAATTTCTGGCTTTCTATCGCGACAAAGCCCCTGACGACATCACCAAAGAAGATATCGAACAATATTTGATTTATTCCATTCAGAAAAAGTTAATTTCTGAATCTACTCAAAATCAAATGATTAATGCTATCAAATTCTATTACGAACGAATTTTGCAGCAGCCCAGGATTCGATACACCTTCACCCGCCCTAAAAAACCATTACAACTACCGAATGTATTAAGCAAAGAGGAGGTTCGGTCGCTCATTGCCCACACCGACAATTTGAAACACAAATGCATATTAGTAGTCATATATTCAGCGGGTTTACGCCTTTCAGAAGTCACCAGACTGCGGGTTCGTGATATCAACAAAGGCCGCAGGTCATTATTCATTAAATCCGGAAAAGGCAAAAAAGACCGATATACCGTATTAGCAGAAAATGTGCTCCCGATCCTCAACGAGTATCAAAAACAATACAAACCGAACTATTGGTTATTTGAGGGTCAGGCGGGCTCATCCTACAGCGTCCGCAGCGTGCAAGCCATTTTTGCCAAAGCCAGGGACCGTGCTATGATAAATCCATTTGCCACGGTGCACACCCTTCGCCACAGTTTTGCGACCCATTGTTTAGAAGCTGGCTTTTCGACTGCCGTCATACAAGAGGCACTAGGGCACGCTTCGATCACCACGACGGAGCGTTACCTACATATTTCTACCAAGGAACTCAACAAACTAAAGAGCCCCTTGGATGATTTAGACTTCTAATTTCAGCTCCCCAATATATTGCAATTACGCAGATTTATTGGGGAGTATTTTTGCCTAATATT
>JALEHC010000482.1 GCA_022763215.1 Saprospiraceae bacterium | reverse complement strand
CGCCACTCTAGTCGACTTCCGATCGGCTCATAAACCATTACAAAATACTTTCGCTTTCCAAACCGCTTTTGTTCCCCATGCTTTTTTAAGATAAAAAATTGACTGTCTAGAAACGCCAATTCGTATAATTCCGAAGAATTTAGGATAAACTTGTTTGAATGATCAAGGTAGCGCCAATTACCACCATCGACATTTCCATTGGTAGAACGCAAATACTCGCCGCCATCATTGAAGAAGTGCAGTACCTTATCGTGCCAGCGAACATCATCGCGAATTTCCATCCATGATTTATTGAGGTAAAATTCATCTTCTCTTAAGTCTTCACTTAACGGACGCACAATCGGAATGATCTGATCAAGGAAATCATCCATGTTTTCTGCATTGGGCAGATCAACCTCAAAAGTTCGTGAAAGATTGTCGAGTAGTTTGTTTTCCAAGTCGCTCTATTTAGTCACGCAGAAAAATGAAAAGCTTTTTTGCGTCATTCTTAAAATACTCACTTTCCAAAAATAAGCGGAATCCCTGATATTTGAAAGCAATGACTACCGTATTAGGTGCAGTTGTCCTTTTAATAAGCGATTTTGCTGGGTATTTAATTGTACTTCCATTTGGTAAATATAAACGCCGGTAGGCATCTCTTGTCCGTTCCATTGGCCATTCCACCCAGCACCTGCATCCTCGGGCACAAAGTTTTTTACTTCATAGAGTAGATTCCCCCAGCGGTTGTAAATCTGAAGGTAGTTGACTTGCTCGACAAAGGCAGATTTCCCGAAAGGGAAAAAGCGATCATTAAAGCCATCATCATTAGGTGAAAACGCATTTGGCATGAAAATGCCGAGATCATCTGTAACATTTACCTGTACTTCCGTTTGGTATGCACAGCCGAACTCGTCAATTAATTCTACCTCATAGCTGGTACTTACCGAGGCAGCAACCAGCGGCATTAGACAGTCCGCACAGCTCAGGTAAAGAGATGGAAACCAGCTGACTTTCGTCAAATTCGAAAGGTTTTCTATTTCAAGTTCCAATGGTGCTTGAGTGCCTTTCAGCAAATTCAATTCAGTCGGATACACCGCCGCTTCAATCGCTTCGAGTTGTAATTCGAGCTGAACAGGGCACCCACCGCCAGGTACTTCTGTAATAAATTGGCTGTAAGTACCAGCTTGCTCAAAAGTCAGGCCAAGAATTTCGTAAGGGGAGTTGGGACATAAAATGTCATTTACTACTTGAGTATCAATAGGAACGACCGTCAGTTCCAGCACTAGTGCTGAATCGCAACCAGAAGAAGCCGCAGCCGGAAAGTTTTGGACGTAAGTCCCCGCCTGTGTATAGCTAGAGTCGTTGAGGGTATAGGTTTCGCTTTCGCAAATACTGAGTTGTAAGGTATCATTGGCTGGTGGCCGCACCGTCAGTTCGAGCGTAATCAGGGAATCGCAGCCGGAAGTCCTTTCGAGGACGACCGAATAGGTTCCGGAAGTGTTGAGGGTATCTCCTTCAAAGACATATTCCTCTTCGGTACAGATGGTTTCTTGTTGGATGATGGTCGTATCGCTACCCACATTGACGATTACGCTGGCTTCGCCATATTTGCATTCATCCGTAACGGTGAGTGCATAGGTGCCAGCCTCTGTGACTAGGATTTCGGGAGTAGTTTCGCCCGTTGACCATTCATAATTGCCATTTTCGTAAGGCGCTTCAATGCTCAGTGTTTCCCCATCGCAGATACCTTGCAAGCTGTCGAGCGGTAGATCGATCTCGGTGTCAGGGCCTATTTCGCGTAAGCTGAAGTCATCCACAAAATAGTAAGCGTAGCTGTATGGGACACTATTTGCATAAATAGGAACTGCATTAATTTCACTGCCAAAGCAACCAAAAACGAGGAAGTCATAGGGCTGGTCTGCCACAAAATCATAGGTGATTTCCCGCCAGACGGAATCCTGAAAAACTTCGTCAATAATTAATTGGGGTTCTGCTTCAATGACCGGAGCGGTCTGGTAAGCAGGGCCAGCAGATAGCTGTACACCAAGACGATCGACAGAAAATCCTTGGTTTTGAGGTGTACCTTGTGTCAAATAAAATCGAAGTCGGTATTCTTTACCTACTTCGAGTGCACAGTTGAAGGAAACAGCTATATACTCGCGCGTACCTGCTAAAGTGCCAGGCTGGAAGTAGACCGCCATGCCCATTACTGCATTGCCATCGACGGGGAAGACGTTAGACGAAAAATTATTGTTAGGTAAGGAGGACTGGGCGGGCATATCTTCATTGAGGTAGAAATAATCGGGTGAGCCATAGGAAGAATTATTGGAAGAAGCATTGGTCCAGCTTTCGGCTAATGTCCAGCTGCCAACACCAGAGGGGATTCCGGAATTGATTTCGAAGCTACCATTAGGTATGATGTTTTGGCAACAAGTACCCTGAGCAAAAGAGCCGAAGGGTAGAAGGAGGAGCAGACAAGTGAGGGTACGTATCATCAATTTGGGCGTTAAATTATCAGTTTGCAAATATACGAAAGGCCCTGTGATTATGAACTTCTATAATGGAATGGAAATGACGGTTTTACTTCCTTTTAGAGGTATTTTGATGGGGGGATGATTGATGGGGTGATCGGTTGATGTATTGATGTGTTGATGTATTGATAGGGTGATCTGTTGATATTTTGATGTATTGATCTGAAAGTTTGTATTAGACATCAACCGATCAAAAAATCAACCAATCAAAAAATCAACCGATCAAACCATTATGACGCATTCTTCCACTCGCTACGCTTTCTAAAATACTTTGGGTTGACGATAAGTAAACCAAAAGACTCACAATCCTCTTTGGTCTGTTTGGCGTG
>JALEHC010000481.1 GCA_022763215.1 Saprospiraceae bacterium | reverse complement strand
GAATAAATTCGGTTGATGCCATAGTCGTGTAGTTCCTTAATTTCTTCGGGCAGGATAGTACCACCTCCACCACCAAAAATCTTGATATGGTCAGCTCCGTTTTCGCGAAGCAAGTCGTACATATACTTAAAAAACTCGTTATGTCCACCTTGATAAGAAGTAATGGCGATCCCCTGTACATCTTCCTGAATAGCAGTATTGACGATTTCCTGTACAGAGCGATTGTGTCCAAGGTGGATAATCTCGGCACCGGAGCTTTGCATAATCCGGCGCATGATATTAATAGCGGCATCGTGGCCATCAAAAAGGGAGGCCGCTGTAACGATCCTCACCTTATTTTTTGGCTGGTAGGGTGCTACTTTTTCCATAAAAAAATTTTATTTGGTTAAGCACGCAGAAAAAGCAGTGATTTCATTTTGGATAAAATAAAATCCAGGGCTTTTTTTCTACGTCAGATTAAGGCATCGCAAAGTTACGAATTAGTATGCGCTTGAGAAAGGCGAACGACTTCTATCAGTTCGCTCATCATCATCGCAGTAGCTCCCCAGACTACCCTGTTGTGGATATTAAAATAAGGAACACCTTTCAGGGTAATTTGAGGAGAAATTTTTATGTCTGTTAATTGTTTGGTTTTCGGGATCGTAAAATGGTGGAATGGAACTTCCAGAATATCTGCTACCTCCGATTCTTGAGGGATAAACCGAGGCGTGTGTTCCATAAATCCGACAAAAGGATGGACATTAAAATTGCTAACTGGGATATACAGTTTGCTCAAGGCGCCTAGTGTTTTTATTTGATTGGCATCTACACCGACTTCTTCATTTGCTTCACGCAAAGCCGTATACTCGAGGTTTTCGTCTGTATCATCGTGTTTTCCACCAGGAAAACTAATTTGCCCTTTGTGTCGATCATTGGGGTTGTGAGAAGTTCGTTCGATCAGTACGATATGCCAGTTATCGGCCTTCGGATAAAACAGAGCCAAAACACTGGCTTTACGGGCAGAAGGAGGTACAGGCGGACGCGTATCTCTGGCAGCATGTGCCATGATATTGTGGGCTTGTTGCCCTGGCAGCGGCTGCTGTAGTCCTTTTTCAATATGTCGAATCAAATCTAATTGCATAACAATAGAACAAACTTTGGGGGAGGGAGTTTTGAAAAAAGCCAGAACGAACAAACCCCGGTAATGACATTACCAGGGTTTGGACGATTCAAGTGTTTACTTGGCTTATTCTTTATTAGATACCTGAAGGTATTTTTCCAGCGCCATGGTCATTGAAGGGGTTTCTGGTGCCGGCGCTTTGATATTAATGGTTAAGCCATGATCTTCGACTGCTTTGCTGGTTGTGTTACCAAATACAGCCATTCGTGTATCGTTTTGTTTAAAATCCGGGAAGTTTTCAAATAGAGATTTGATTCCGAGAGGACTGAAGAATACCAACACATCGTAGGTTACATCACTCAAATCAGACAAATCACTGCTGACGGTGCGGTACATCATACTGTCCTGCCAGTTAAATTCATTATCTTCCAAGAATTTAGAAACGGCTTTGCTGCCCAAGTTGGAACAAGGAAGCAAAAAGCGTTCTTTTGCTTTATGCTTTTTGAGAGCAGTGGCCAAATCCTGTATACTTCGTTTTCCTACAAAAACTTTTCTTTTGCGATAAACGATGAACTTTTGCAAATAATTGGCGATCGCTTCAGTCAGGCAGAAATACTTAGTTTCCTGTGACATTTTGATGCGCAAATCTTCACAAATGCGGAAGAAATGATCTACCGCGTTCTTACTTGTCAGGATAATTGCAGAGAATTCGTCTGGACGAATGCGCTGCTTTCGAAATTCCTTGGCATCTACCCCTTCCACATGAATGAACGGCCTCCAGTCTATCTGCAGATTGTACTTTTTTTCCAATTCATAATAGGGAGAACGTTCTGGTTTAGGTTGGGAAATCAATATAGATTTTACTCGCTTCGGCTTCGATTCTATCGCTTTTCCGTTTGCTGCCATTCAGAATTTATTTATTGATCGAATTTTTCCTAAAAAAAGGAATTATAATTGCCCGGTGAATAGTTTTACAATAATTATAACGGGAGCTACTTCGACAGTGCAAATATACAACAAAAAGTGAAAAGTGTTACTAATTAGATATTTGTTGCCTATGAAAATGCCCCGCAGAGACCGGAATAAGTACACAACCACAATCATTGCACAAGCCGCATAAATCGCACCATTAGCCAGCGCATCCGCAGCATATGCCATCACCAGATTGAAGGGAATCAGGGCAAAGCCCAAGACGATCGAAAAAATCATGATCGTAAAGCTATACAGCTTTAATTCCTTGTCAAAAGGGTATGTCCATGCCATAAGGGTCAGAAGCAAATGTTTTCCTACAAATGCCCCAACCACACCTAGTGCAACGACACCCAATGTGTACAAATCACTCTGGAACACTTTTAGTTCCCATCTCTGTATCCATAAAAAAGCAAAAATCGTCAGATTAACAAAAAATACAGTATATAAAAAATAGTAAGGCAAGCTATTACCTGACTGACTATCTCGAAATAATTGATTAAGAATATTTCCATTCAGGAAGGCCCGATAAGTTTTGTTGAGGTACGACCGAAAGGCCGTCGTTATAATTGTTGTAAAAATCAAAAGAAATAATACAACGCCCAGTACCAAACTTCGCTTTGAGCTCAGCGGAGCAATTGGTTCAACTTCTACTATCGGACTTCTTGGAACAACTGGATCGGCAGGGCGATAATCGCTCGGTGGGCTTACAACATCGAAAGGGTTTTCGCTATTTACTGCTTCTTCTGCTGTTTTTACTTTTTCCTCTTCGCTTAATCTCGGCAGTAAATCGAATGGGTTTTGCTGCTGAGCAAATAATGACCCCAATCCGCTAAAGAGCAGAACAATAATCAGTATTTGAGTTTTAAAGTGGTTGACCATGCAGCTTTCTTAGTCTTCGAATCGCCTTTTCGCGTGCAAAAATACGCAATTTGGGGCAATTTCGCGACTTATATTCCGTATTTCCATCATAAAGCTTGTTCTGTATTTTGTTAATAAGACCTCATTTTTGTTAATGAGCTGTTAAGCAAGGCAGCAATATGGCGGGCTCGTTGTTACTATTGTCAGAAAAGGCTTTAGCTTTATTTTTGATTTCTATTAAAAACAGAGCTACTTTTCTCTGGATTTCGGAACTACATGGCATGTTTCATCAAACAGCCTCATAAGTAATCCTTTGCTGAAATGAACAGTAATATTATCACAAGGCTGGTCATCCTGGGAGCTATTACGATCATCGGACTGATAGGCATGCAGTCGTACTGGGTGATTTCTACTTGGAATATCAATGAGGAAGAGTTCAACAAGAAGGTACGTCTGGCGTTGCTCAATGTGGCCAAACAAATGGCGGAAGTCAAGGAAAGCTCCCTTCCGGTAAAAGATATCATCAAAAGACGTACTTCAAACTATTATGTGGTCAATATCGAAGCTGAAATTGATCCGGCCTTGTTGAAAGAGTTTTTACGCAGAGAATTTGAGCAATTAGCGCTGGATGAAGCTTTCGAATACTCGGTTTATGATTGTACCACAGACGAAATGGTCTATGGTGGATTTTATGGCCCGCTGATTGAAAAAGAAAAAAGTAAAGCAGAACTCGGTAACCTTCCCAAATACGATGAATTTACGTATTACTTTGGCGTAAAATTTCCGAACAAAACCGGCCACTTGCTCGGTAAAATGCAACTTACAATTACCTTCACGGCACTGGTTATTGTTACGATTATCTTTTTTGCGTATGCCATGTTTATCATTTTGCGTCAAAAGCGCCTTTCCGAAATGCAAAAAGATTTCATCAATAATATGACTCATGAATTCAAAACGCCTATTTCCACCATCAAAATATCCGCTGATGTTTTCCTGAAGGCGCCACAAATACAAGAAGACAAGCGCCTTATGCAGTATGCTCGTATCATCAAAGAGCAAAACATGCGCCTCAACAAACAAGTCGAAAAAGTTTTGCAATTGGCCTCTATCGAAAAGGGTAATTTTAGCCTCAAACCCGAAGTGTTGGATTTGACGGAAGTCCTAAATAACACCATACAAAGTATTCGCATTCAGGTTGATAAAATTGGAGGAACGCTACAGACGGATTTGCCGCAAAGGCCCACAAGCATACGGGCTGACCGCTTACATCTGACTAATATTCTTCATAATTTATTTGACAATGCCATCAAATATTGCAAAGATATTCCCGACATTCAGGTATGTCTTCAGGAAAATGACGGACAACTCGAGCTGTCCATAAAAGATAATGGTATAGGTATCGACCAGGAATTTCAGCATCGTATTTTTGATAAATTCTACCGGGTGCCTACCGGAAACGTTCACAACGTGAAAGGCTTTGGCCTTGGCCTGTTTTATGTCAAGAGTATTTGTGATGCCCATGGCTGGCGAATTCGCCTTTTCAGTAAACCAGAAGCAGGTACAGAGGTTAAATTATATCTGAAGCCCCTGGCTTAAACCTTATTTTGCATGAAACCACACCTATTATACGTCGAAGATGATGAGAGCCTGAGTTTTGTAACCCGGGATAATCTCGAATTGAAGGGTTATCAAATAACTCATTGCTTGAGTGGTCGCGAAGCGGCCCAACTTATTCAGGAACATGATTACGACCTTTGTATTCTTGATGTCATGCTCCCAGAAATGGATGGTTTTACGCTTGCGCAAAAAATCAGAGCCAAAAATAGCGAAGTCCCCATCTTGTTTCTCACAGCCAAATCGCTCAAAGAAGACCGCATCCATGGCCTTCGGCTCGGTGCTGATGACTATATTACCAAGCCTTTTAGCATAGAAGAACTCATTCTTAAGATTGAAGTATTTCTTCGCAGAAGCAAAATCAGCACGCCTTTACCCTCTGCACAATTTGAAATCGGAGCTTACCAACTTGACTATCCTAATCTAAAGCTCAGTTATGGCGAAGATGAACGACGCCTCACGCAAAAAGAAGCGGATTTGCTCAAATACTTTCTCGAACATCCCAATCAGGTGATCAAGCGGTCCAGCATCCTCAAGCAACTTTGGGGGGAAGATGACTATTTTATGGGGCGTAGCCTTGACGTATTTATTTCGCGCTTACGCAAATATCTCAAAAAGGACGAATCCGTTAAGATTGAAAATATACATGGTGTTGGCTTTCGCCTTCAACTCGAGACCCCATAATTTTGTACTTTTTGCTGCCAGCGATACCCCCTTTCTTAAGCTCGACTAATCACATTAGGCCATGCTTCCCACCACATGCTTCAAAACCTTAACTATATTTATGAAGCTAAGAAGTTGAAAATTTTGAATTTACGCATCAAACGAATTACCTTTGCATGGATTTTTCAAAAACCATCACCTCTTCCTTGTTTTCAAGGTATAAACACTTGTTTTTCAAACACTAACACCTCAAAAACAAGGAAGTAGCGATTGGGAAAAGAAAAAAACCAGAACAGACAAAAAAAGAATAGCTAGTAGTTAGCTCACTAAAACATGTAGTAGAGATGGCATTAATTGGAAAAATTCGTAAAAATTCCTGGCTCCTCATCGTATTGATTGGAGTAGGTCTCCTGAGCTTTATTGTAATGGATATGACTTCCGGGCAGCAAAGTGTATTTGGAGGTGGCCAGACCACAATGGCGAAAGTCGAAGGAGAAAAAATTGATTGGTATAAATTTTCGAATACGGAAAAGGTCCTTTATCAAGGTGTTACCGGCGACCCTTACGCTCGCCGTCAGCAATTGTATGATTTCTTCGTAGAAAAAGTACTTGTTGATCAGGAAGCAGATGACTTAGGCCTTCAGGTTTCTAAAGAAGAATTGATGGACCTACAGTTTGGTGCTTCTCCAAGCCCAATTATCCGTCAGCGCTTTTCTGACCCTCAGGCACCTGGACAGATCAACCGTCAGCAGTTGACACAGATTAAGCAGATCATCGAAAATGGCCAGATTCGCCAGTCAATCGAAGAAGGACAGCTGAGCCCCAACTTTGTGCCATTCTGGTCTCACCAGGAAAAAGAAATCATCAAAGAACGTTTGCAGTCAAAAATGAACGCACTCGTATCCAAAGCCATGTACATGCCATCTTGGATGGTGGAAATGGAATACCAGGCTCAAAACGAACGCGTTGATTTTGCATACGTAAAAATTCCATTCGACGAATTAGACAATACTGAGGTAACATTGACTGATGCGGATTATCGTGCTTTCATGGAAGAAAAAGAAGCGCAATACCGTACAGAAGAAGAAACGCGCCAGTTGGAGTACGTTGTCTTCAATGTACAGGCAACTGCTGAAGATTCTGCTCAGTGGAGAAAGCAAATTGCAGACTTGGTTCCTGATTTTAGAACAGCTGTGAACGACTCTAACTTTGTTGATCGCAACTATGGTACCATTTCAGCAAATTACCTTGCTGCTTCTGATGTATCTCCGATTATTGCAGACACAGTGTTTAGCTTGCCTTCAGGTTCTGTATACGGACCATACATTGATGGCAATCAATATAAAGCAGTGAAAGTAGTCGACAATCAAATGATTGCGGATAGCGCAGATACACGCCACATCCTGATTAGTGCAACTACGCCTGCATCTTTCCAGATTGCAGCTAGCCGTGTGGATAGCTTGATCGGTGTATTGGAATCAGGTGCTGCTTCCTTCGACTCACTTGCACTTCAGTTTAGCGAAGACCCAGGAAGCTCCAGCAATGGTGGTTTGTATGAAAATGTAACACCTAACCAGTTTGTGCCTGAATTCAATAAAGTATTGTTTGTAACAGGTGAGATTGGTGAGTACTACAAAGTAAGAACACAGTTTGGTGTGCACTTAGTAGAAGTATTGAAGCGCTCTGCAAGTAAAACACCTCGTGCTCAGTTAGCATATATCCAGCAATCAATCATTCCTACAGAAGATACGCAGAACGAACTTTATGATGAAGTTCTACAAATTGTTGGTAAGAATCGTACCATCGATGCTTTACGTCAAGTTGTTTCTGAACGCGCCGATTTGAGCCTTACGACTTCTCCGGCTATTAAGCAAAATGACTTTACGATTGGTACACTAGGTGGCGGACAAGCTACACGTGACATGATCCGCTGGGCATTTGGCGCAAGCGAAGGAGAAGTTTCGCCGGAAGTATTTGGCTACCAAGACCAAGCAGAATACTATACAAACAAGTATGTAGTTGCTGCATTGAAAGATATCAATAAAGCGGGTATGCCATCTGTTGATGCTGTAAAAGACCAAATCCAGCAGCAGGTAATCAACCGCAAGAAAGGGGAAATGATTGCTGGTAAGATTTCTTCTAAAGATTTGAGCCAGATTGCATCACAGTATAGCACACAGGTTGATACAGCATCTAATGTAAGCTTTACGACTTCTTTTGTTCCTGAATTGGGAGCAGAGCCAAAGGTAATTGGTGCTGCTTTTGAAATGGCACAAGATGAGGTATCAGAGCCGATTGTTGGAACAAGCGGTGTATATGTAGTAAAAATGGTAAGAAAGCCGGTTGCTGCGCAACCTACCAATATTCCTCAGCTTCGTCCAAACTTCCAGCGTACAGAGCGCAACAAAGTAAATGGCCGATTGCTGATACAGGCAATGAAGAAAAATGCTGATGTAACGGACAATCGCTTCCGTTTTTATTAATCAGCAAAAGATAAACTAGCTATTATAAAGCCCTTCTTCGATGATTTCGGAGAAGGGCTTTTCTGTTTTATTGCCCCTTTTTCACAGGAGGGCTAAAAATAGTTATATAAAATAATTCTTCATAGAGAGCTAGAGCGGCTAAAAACTTGGCCAAATTTCTTTTTTTGTTCATCTTTGCAGCAAATTCATAAAGCATTTGGCGAAAGCCGGAATAAAGCCGACAGCAGCCAACTGCCCCCATTTTAAGCTATAGATCATTCAAAAAGATTAGACATGTCTGACGAAATTAACAACGCTGGTAGCAAAGGGTATTGCTTAATGTATGGCTTTATCGGATTATTCCTGTTTGTCATACTTGTAGTTTCTGTTTACTACAAAAACTTTGCTTTTCTGGGATAAAAAAACAGGCTGCTCTAATTAGAACAGCCTGTTTTGAGTTTATTCCCTGCAATAGCCACCTCAGGCGGCTAAAGCGAACTGGTAATTTATTTCTTTGCCAGTAATTTAATTTGTTCTTCCAGTTCATACTCATCACCAGGTACATAACCATTGTGTGAGTATACGATATTACCATTTTGGTCGATCAAATACGTCTGTGGAATAGCCTGAAAATTCAGCGCGTTTCTAAGTTGATTATTTGGGTCAGACAAAATAGTATATTCCCAGGCTTTGGTCTGAACCATTGGCTTTACTTTTGCCATTGCTCTTCGCGTGTCAATGGTAATAGCAATCAACTCCATGTCATAGTCCTCTACCCAGTCTGGATAAATGTCAGCAATTGCATCCAATTCTTTTTTACAAGGTGAACACCAAGTCGCCCATAAGCTGATTACAGTTATTTTTCCTTTTGAGGTGTATTCTTTGAGGTTCACGGTTTCACCTTCTAAGGTTTTCACCTGTACATCTGGAACTTCTTTTTGGGCTTGCAAACTTACTGTCAACAGTAAACAAAACAAAAATGCGGTGTATTGTACTAATCTCATACGGAATGAATTTTAAGTTCAGCTAAAATTTGTGTGATGAATGACTAAATTTGTTATAGATTTTTGTATCTGAAAATTTCAATAGAACATTGTGCATCTTTGCGCGATCGCATATAATTAAGACGTCGAATCACCCATTTAGATACAAAGATACTGCTCTCCAACGCCATTAGTGAATGCCAAATTGATCAAACGGACATTTTTAATGATACTTTAACCAATTGCTCATCCCGCTTTTCGGGCACTTGGTAGTATATAAATAAACGAAAAACAAAGCTAAATTTTTTTTGATGAAAAACTTGATTTACACTTCCTGGGCCATATTCTTTCTTTGTTTATGTCACATGGCCAACGCTCAGGACCAACAGAATAACGGAGGCACGCTTTCGGGAAATCTCGAGGCAAATGCCAACTTTTTTATGAGGGATACCCTGATCGGTGCAGAAGGCACTCCGCAGTACGATCGACAATTATTTGGTGGCGAAGCCTGGCTCAACCTCAACTATAGCAACTGGGGTTTTGACTTTGGATTGCGATTCGACATGTACAACAACTCATTTCTTCCTAACCCACTCGATTCTTATACCGATGAAGGCATTGGTCGCTGGTATATCAAAAAGGATATTTACGACCTGGGTATTACCGTCGGTTATATCTATGACCAAATCGGTAGTGGTATCATTTTCAGAGCTTATGAAGAGCGTCCGCTATTTATTGATAATGCTTTATTCGGCGTACGCCTAACCTATGACTTAAATGAAAACTGGCGTATTAAAGGCTTTACTGGCCGGCAGAAAAATCGTTTCGATACTTACCGTTCGGTTATTAAAGGGGGTTCTATCGAAGGCTTTATTTCTGGAGGAGAAGGCTCCAACTGGACACTTGCTCCTGGGGCGGGTATTGTTGGCAAAACACTTTCGGATGAAGCCCATACCCAACTCCAAAATACGGTCGCCAATTATCTACCTCAAGATACCTTTAGTATCAAGTACAATTCGTATGCTGTCTCTCTTTATAATACCATGACGGTCAATAATTTTAGCTGGTATGTTGAAGGTGCATACAAATCAGGTGATGTATTTTTTGATCAGTTTGCAACACGCTTAGGGATCGACGATGGGGAGGTAGTTGAATTAGACGGTAAATATATTAGTGAACCCGGACAAGTCCTATATTCTTCTGTTAGTTGGGGTACAAAAGGGTTTGGAGCCACCCTTGAAGGGAAATACACCAAAAATTTCACCTTCCGTGCCAATCCGTTTGTATCACTCAACCAGGGTTTTATCAACTTCTTGCCGCCAATGACGCGCATCAATACTTATAGATTGACGACCAGATACAATGCCGCCACGCAGGAACTGGGTGAACGCTCTTTTCAGGCTGACATTACCTATTCGCCGAGCCGAAAGCTTAGCTTTAATGTCAATGCTTCCAACATTACCAATCTGGATAATGACCTCTTATACAGGGAGATTCTGGGAGAATTCCAGTTTAAGTACAAACGCAAATGGACATTGATCGGTGGACTTCAAATGCAGCGTTACAATCAGGAAATATTTGAAGACAAACCTGGCGTGCCGCTTGTTGAAACACTGACCCCTTACTTCGATTTCTTGTATAAAATTGACCGTCGAAAAGCCATCCGTTTTGAAGGCCAATATATGATGGTTGGTGAGGACAAAAAAGCTGAGAGCAAGCAAGACTATGGTAGCTGGCTATTTGGCTTAGTAGAATTTACCATTGCTCCTCACTGGACCTTTACCGTATCGGATATGTACAATGTCAGCCCCGGAAAGCTATCTCCGGAAGATAATAGTGGCGAAAAAATTGATGTACATTATCCACGTTTTGACATTTTTTATACCAATAAATCCAATCGCTTCTCCATTTCTTACGTAAAGCAGGTGGAAGGGGTTGTTTGTTCAGGAGGTATCTGCCGATTAGAGCCTGCTTTCAGCGGTGTAAAAATGACGGTTAATTCATCATTCTAAAACAAGGAAAACGAAAAATCATGATAAAGAGACTATTATTTATTGCTGCCATTTTATGGAGTCTTAGTGCCTGCGAGGAAGTGATTCAGCCTCTACCCAATCCGCAGGTAGAAAGTGACCGCATCGTTCTTTTAGAGGAGTTTTCGGGTGGTAATTGCCAACCTTGCTCGGATGCAGCGGACGAGATCAATACATTGCTGGGTATTCATGGCGAAAACTTGGTGGTGGTTACCATGCATACTTTTATTTCTACTCCTCAGGCACAACCTGCCCCAGGTGCGACCTATGATTTCCGCACGGAAAAAGGCACAGATATCATCAATTTCCTCGGTATTCCGTTTGGTATACCAACAGGCTCAGTTAATCGTCGTCCGGTAGGTATCAATGATTCCCGCTTGATTAGTCCATTTTCCGCCTGGGCTGGGGTTATCAGCGACGAATTGCAGCGCCCTCCCAGAGTAGCTCTTGGTGTCGAATCAGTATACGATGAAACAAGTCGAGAAGCTACCTTTACGGTAAATGTGTTGCCCAACGAAAACATTGAGGGCGACCTAAGAGTAACCCTCATGATTGCAGAAAATGATATCACAGACAAGCAACTGACAGATGAAGGCGTTATTGACTTTAAACACAAACACATTCTTCGTGATGTAGTAACCAGTGTAGTGGGTGACAATTTGGCTACTTCGCTTACCGCAAACGAGTTGGTCCGTAAAGAATTCTCGTACACCGTACCTCAAGAAGATGAGCGAGGCCCGTGGCTAGCCACGAATTGCGAAGTCATTGCGTTTGTAACGCTTGTAGATGATGCAGCAGGAGAGCAGGAAGTGCTGCAAGCTGCTCAGACACACCTGATAGAACAATAGCGGATTTATACTCATTTGCCGCAAAGGCAAAAATGCGACAGGTATTGATACTCGAAGTACCGAATACTAGGTATCAATACCTGTTTTCTATTTTAATTTTGAATTTATCATTACATTAGACCTATAATTTAGATTGATTATTAACAAATTGTCCAAGAAATAATTAATTTTAGTGCGTAGTCGATAAAAGACTCCTAACCAAATATATTGATTCTCACTCTCTTCTAGATATTCCCAAATTTAGCGCAGCTGTTTGTTCAGCAACTTAATAAGCTATTACGATTAATTAAGATTCTGCCATTGACCTGGGCAGAACGATACTTTATTATTCTTTTTGCTAATTTTTTTTCAAATCATAATCAATTGAAATGAAACGGTTTTTACAATCATGCAGTTTCTTGCTTGTGCTGGCCTTTGGCCTGAGCACCACCCTAAACGGACAAACCTGCGTTACCCTTGGTGATGTAGTCGGAGAGCTTACTCCTGTATTAAAAGACAATGGCCAATTTTGCCCAACACCTGCTGTTGAAACGGGGGTTTGCGATTGTCCTGACGGCTTCGTAGCAGTAGGCTACGTGGGTTTGGAAGGTAATAGCTATGGCGGAATGGTACTGAGCCAATTTTCACTTCGCTGTCGTCAGCTTAATATTGATGGTACACTAGGTGGTGCCGTCGATGTCACTTGCGCAAATGGTTCAGATGTTGGTAACATGACCGATGGCCCTATTGATGCAGCTGCTGGCGAAGCACTAGTTGGCTTCGAATCCAATGTTGGATGTGCAGTTGACGGCCTTGAGGGATATTCTAAGTCTATCCTGGAAGTTGCGGCAGGTGATGCTAATGGCAACAGCAATATCATGACAGAGATTGGTGGTATGGGCGGCAGCGCTCAACCAGTGATGTATGTTCCTGATGGAAATGTAATCATTGGTATGCGTACTTATGAAGACCCAGGAAATAATATTTCTGCCGGTTTTGCATGGAGATATGCACCTATCCAAACCGTTGCTTGTCCAGCAGATTGCCCATTGACAGATATTTCACTGAGCAATGCTTCAGCTTGTGATGATAATGGTACACCAGACATCGCATCTGATGACTTTTTCACAGCAGATGTTACCGTAACTTACCTAAGCGCTCCAACTGACGGATCATTGGAGGTAACAGGTTCTGGAAACTTGTCTATTTCTGCTCCAGTTGCATCTATTGGTGCAAACTCTTACACCTTTACGAACGTACAGTTGCGTGCCAGCGGCTTACAAGTTCCTTTGTCTGCCTCTTTCACTTCTATTGCAGGCTGTACATTGAATGACTTGGCTGGTAATGCACCACAACCTTGCTCTCCGGATGCACCGGGTATCCCGACTATGTCAGAGTGGGGACTTATTCTTTTTGCACTTATTATGTTCACGCTAAGTGTCGTATTTGGTACGCAATACCAGCAGAAGTTGGCTTTCGCCAATACAGGTGCGAATGCAAGTGCAGGTACAAAGCTGCCATTTAACAAGCAAGCTTTCTTTAAAGCATTGCCTTGGGTATATTTGGTAATAGCTGCTATTTTTGCAGTTGCAATTGTGTTTGGTTATGAACCAACCAATGCCGATCTACCAGGAAGTTTGTTTGCAGGTGCAATCATTGCATACCTGGTACAATATGTAAGCGTATTCTCTAAGAAATCTGAATAAGCTGATCAAATAGTAAGCAAAAGCTGGTTGTAGTTATGGAGCCAGCTTTTGCTTCAATTCGATAATGTATGTCCGCCAAAAAGCGAAATAAGAAATCCCGAAAAAAGCAGGCTCCACCAACGCTTCGCGAAAAAATACAAGTCTACTTTGCCAGTAAAAATCCGATTCTGAAATTTTTACTGGGTTTTGTTGGAAGTATGCTTCTTTTCTATCTTTTCTATTACTCTGGTTTGTATCGCAATTATCTGGAATATCCTTTCCTGAATGCTCAGGTCCGCCTTAGTAATTTGTTGTTACAATTATTTGGTCAAGGCACGATCGCAGATGGAACCATTATTTCAAGTTCTGAATTTTCAGTCAACCTGAAAAATGGATGTGACGGATTGGAAGCAATGGCTATTCTTTGTAGCGGTATTATCATTTTTCCGATTGAATGGAGTTACAAATGGAAGGGCATCCTTTGGGGTATACTTATTTTATTTATTGCTAACCTTTTGAGAATTGCAGGCCTTTATTTAGCTGGCAGATATTTTTCAGCAGAAGTTTTTGACATTCTGCATATACAAGGTGGATTTATTGTATTTACGCTTTTGAGCGTCCTTCTTTGGTTCTTATGGATGAATTGGGCCATCAATAAAAAGCAAAAAACGGCAGTTGTATGAATGCGATAGTGAAAGCTGGCTTAAAATATTTCCTTTTTTTCTGTCTAATTTATGGAAGTTTGACCGCCATTAGCCTCATTCCGCAAGTTGGCCAATGGGGTAATGCGATGTACCGACCAGCGACCGAACGAATTCTACAGTCCGTCTTTCAAAAGGCTTACATCAAGCTCAAGGCCAAACCGAATGATGTAAGTGCCATCCAGATCGAATATGCGTCTAAAGCAAAAGTGCAGGAAAACTGGCAAATCGCTAATGCTGGCGGTAGCAGACGTGCCATTAAGATCAATGGTAAAATTTATGAATTTGATTTTTATAAAACGTTTTTCTCTTTTTATATTTTCTTTGTTGCACTGATGCTACTTTCTCCTTTACCTCGTACAGAACTCGCTATCAGCTTGTTAGTTGGCTCTATACTCTACTATCTTTTTTCTGTCTTTCGGGTGGTGATGCCACTGGCATTTTTTCTGAATCAGCCTGAAGTTGATATTTATCATGCCAGCGACTTCTCTATGTCGATTATCAAAAATGTCAATTATTATCTGACAATTGGTGTCAATTTATTAGTGGTGCTGATTTTATGGATTGGGCTGGCCTTTCGTAAAAACAATTGGCAGCAACTCCTTCGTGTTTCCTGAAGACCAGGCCATTTCCTCCCCAAAACTGGCACTCAAATATTCTGTTTTTCACGCCAGATTCCGTTTAATATTTCTTCCCTTTTGGTATAGCCACAAAAGTACATTTCTGAATACCTTAGAAACAAAAAGATTCCGTTATCTTTGCCGCCTGAAAAGGGTCTCTGAACGATTTTTTGTTGATTTTCGTTGACGACTCAAATAGCAAATATTTTTCGCCAGCCTCCGAAAAGGTCGCGAACAAAATGATAAACCGGAAGAACTAATGAACGTTTCACTGAACTGGCTCAAAGATTACTTACAAATCGATTTGTCACCTGAAAAAACAGGTGAAGTATTGACAGATATCGGACTGGAGGTAGAAGGAATGGAAGAAGTGGAAAGTATCCCCGGCGGATTGAAAGGTATCGTTATTGGACATGTTTTGGAATGTGAAAAACATCCAAATGCGGATAAATTATCCCTAACCAAAGTAGATGTAGGTCAGGATGAACCACTCCAGATCGTTTGCGGTGCACCTAATGTAGCCGCTGGTCAGAAAGTGTTGGTCGCAACAGTAGGTGCCACGCTACACCCTACCGAAGGAGAGCCATTTAAAATCAAGAAAGGAAAAATCAGAGGAGAGGTTTCGGAAGGAATGATTTGTGCAGAGGATGAAATTGGCCTTGGCCAGTCACATGCAGGTATTATGGTCCTTCCGGAAAATACTAAAGTTGGTCTTCCAGCCAATGAGCACTTCGAACTTGATACAGATATCGTCTATGAGATTGGGCTTACGCCAAATCGTTCGGATGCAACCAACCATATCGGTACAGCTAAAGACCTCGGCGCTGCTCTTAAGATCAATTATGACCATACTGGGGAAGTGAAATTACCTAATGTGGATGACTTCAAAGTCGATAATACCGATTCTAGTATCGAAGTCATTGTAGAAAATGAAGCGGCTTGTCCGCGTTATTCCGGCGTCGTTATCACGGGACTTAAAGTACAGGAATCGCCAGAATGGATGAAAAAAAGGCTGAACGCCATTGGTGTTCGCCCGATCAATAATATGGTAGATATTACCAACTTTGTGTTGCATGAGTTGGGGCAACCACTACACGCATTCGACCTAAAAGAAATTGAGGGTAATAAAATCATTGTGAAGAATTTGCCGAAAGGCACCAAATTCAAATCACTTGATGAAGTAGAAAGAACCTTGTCAGAAGAAGATTTGATGATCTGCGATGGCCATTCCAATGGAATGTGTATCGGTGGAGTGTTTGGTGGTATCAAATCTGGTGTCAAAGACGACACCACGGCTATATTCTTAGAATCAGCGCATTTCGAAGCACAAACGATTCGTCGTACCAGTATGCGCCACAATTTGCGCACCGACGCAGCAAAAGTATTTGAAAAAGGAAGTGATCCATCTATTACGCTTTATGCCTTGAAACGTGCTGCCCTACTCATGAAAGAACTAGGTGGCGGGCAGATTTCATCAGAAATCATCGATCTATACCCAACGCCTATTGAGAAAAAAATCATTGCGGTAAGCTACAGAAATGTAAACCGTCTGATTGGTGTAGACATACCTGTGGCGGAAATTAAGGCTATTCTAGCTGCATTAGAAATGGACATTGTCAAAGAAGATGAAGCTGGTTTTGAAGTAGCTATTCCGACCAACAAAGCGGATGTATTGCGAGAAGCCGATGTGATTGAAGAAATTTTGCGCATTTATGGTTTCAATAAAGTACCGATGGACACTCAAATCAAGAGTACCATGGCGGTATCGCCAAAACCAGACCCGAGTGAAGTGCGCAATATGATTGGCAACCTACTCGCAGCGAATGGCTTTAGTGAAATGATGGCAGTTTCGCTATCAGAATCAAAATACTACAAAGAGATTTTCAATAGTATTCCGGAAGAGAAGTTGGTTTACATCAACAATACATCCAATGTGCACCTCGACATTATGCGCCCGACGATGTTATTTAGTGGGTTGGAAGCCATTTTGCATAATCAGAACCGCCAGCAATCTAACCTGCGCCTATTCGAATTTGGTCGCAGTTATCTAAAAGCGGAATCGGAAAACCAGTTTGTTGAAACGAATCACCTGTGTCTGTATATGACAGGTGCCCGCCACCCAGAAAGCTGGTTGAACAAAGACAAAGAAGAAGTCGACTTTTATGCACTGAAAGCAAAGGTAAGACTTGTGTTAGACCGTTTAGGTGTAAGTGGATATCAGGAAACCGGGCTAGATGAGGAGGCATACTCTTTTGGAATTATGTACCATCGTGGGCCGCAAGAAATTGTGAAGATTGGAAAGGTAAGTCCGAGAATTTCGAAAGCAATGGATATTCGCTCAGCGGTATTTTATGCTGAATTTAACTGGGACAATGTGATGAAAGCCATTCGCAAGCACAAGGTAAGCTTTGCGGAGATTAGCAAATTCCCATCGTCTAGAAGAGATTTGGCACTTGTTATTGATAATTCGGTAAAATTTAGTGATATTGTAGCGATTGCCAAAAAGACAGGCAAGAAACTCATTACAGACATCAACTTATTTGATGTTTATGTAAATGAAGAACAGCTTGGAGCAGGTAAAAAATCCTATGCTGTTAGTTATATTTTTGAAGATCCAAGCAAAACTTTGAAGGACAAGGAAGTGGATAAGGTCATGAATCAGTTGATCAAGACCTATGAGTCGAAACTTGGAGCTGTGATTAGAAGATAAGACCCGGTCCGCTTCATCAAACAGAAGCAGATGAACTGGTCGGAACAAATCGATCGAATCGAAGATAAAATGTTGCGGCTGGCTCAGCAATTTCGGCATTTGAAAGTCGAAAATGAAGCCCTGAGGCAGCAATTGCAACAAAAAGAGAACACAATAAGTGTTTTAACACAAAAATTAGAAAATTCGCAACGCATTTTGGCTAAGGAGCAAGGAAAAGAGGAGCAGGATACAAAAATGCTGATGCAACAAATTGATCAATATATCGAGGAGCTTGATAAGTGCATCGAATGGTTGCACAAAATCTAAGACATGGACGAAGGGCAGGCAACGAAGAGTATTACTATTTTAATTGCGGGAAGACCATACCCGCTAAAAATAAAAGCCGGCGATGAGGCTACGATTCGCAAAATCGTTAAGGAAATTAATGACAAAGTCAATCGTTTTCAGCTAACTTATACTAAAAAAGACAAGCAAGATTGTCTCTCCATGGCGGTTTTAACCTATGCTGTTGATTTGCACAAAGCTCAACAGAAAAATACTCCGGAAGCTCCTGTTTCCAAACGTCTCTCCCAAATTGATCAATTGCTCGATCAGCTACTTAATGATTAATGTTTTTCTTTTTTACACAGACTTACACCTCTTTGCGATGCTTTATTAAACATTCTTAAAAGCATTAAATACTATGGAAATAGGAATTGGATTAGGAATCGGCCTCCTTATCGGAGCCATTCTTGGTTTTATATTAGTCCGCTCCATGATTCAAAAAAACCACCAAAAACAGGTGGAAGAAATCAACGCCAAAGCGGATCTTGAAATTAAAGAAGCTAGACTTACCGCCAAAAGACTTGTAGACGAAGCCGAAACCAAAGCTGATAAGTTGCTCTCAAATGCGGAAAGCAAACATGAGCGCATCAAACAAAAGAAAATTCAGGAAGCTAAGGATAAATTCAACAAGCTACGCTCCGAATTCGATAGTTCTAAGGCCGAACACGTGGTCAAGATGAAAGAACGCGAAATGGAAGTCAAAAGCCAAGAAAATGAACTAAAACAAAAACAGGAAAAGCTTCAGGAACAACGCAAAAAAATTGATGACTACCGTCAAGATGTCGAACAAAAAGAAGCAGACGTAAAAGTAATCCGCGAAAACCTGGACAAACAACTCAAAATCCTCGCTAAAAAACGCGAAGAACTAGAAGCAGCCAACGAACAACGCATCAAAGCACTCGAAAAAATCGCTAACCTCACCGAACAGGAAGCTAAAGAGCATTTGCTTGAAGCTGTCAAAGCTAAAGCTTCTACCGATGCAATGGCTATCGTCAAAAACTCCGTCGAAGAAGCAAAAATCACCGCCAATAAAGAAGCTAAGAAAATTGTTATTCAGACCATCCAGCGGATGTGTGCAGAATATACCATCGAAAATACAGTTTCGGTATTCAACCTCGAATCGGATGACCTGAAAGGCCAGATTATTGGCCGCGAAGGTCGTAATATCCGTGCCTTGGAAGCCGCTACCGGTGCAGAAATTGTTGTGGATGATACTCCGGAGGCAATCGTTATTTCAAGCTTCGATCCGATCAGAAGAGAGGTTTGTCGCTTGTCATTGAAACGCCTTGTAGCAGATGGCCGTATCCACCCTGCTCGTATTGAGGAAGTAGTTGCTAAAACGCGCAAGCAATTGGATGAACAGATCATCGAAATTGGCCAGCGTACGGTAATTGACCTCGATATTCACGGATTGGATGCTTACCTGATCAAAATGGTTGGTCGTATGCGTTTCCGTTCTTCTTATGGTCAAAACCTACTGAAGCACTCTATCGAAACAGCACACTTGTGTGCAATTATGGCTGCGGAGCTAGGCTTTACGCCAAAACAAGCTAAAATGGCTAAGCGTGCTGGCTTGCTACACGATATTGGGAAAGTTGCAGAGGAAGAAACAGAATTGTCACACGCTATTTTGGGTATGCAACTTTGCGAAAAGTACAAAGAGCATGCTGTTGTTTGTAATGCGGTAGGTGCACACCACGACGAAATCGAAATGAATAATATTATTTCTCCGATCGTTCAGGCATGTGATGCTATCTCTGGTGCTCGCCCTGGCGCTCGTCGTGAAATTTTGGAAAGCTACTTGAAGCGTATTGGTGAGCTGGAAGAACTAGCTATGGCACACGATGGTGTTCAGAAAGCCTATGCTATGCAGGCAGGTCGCGAACTCCGCGTCATCGTAGAATCAGAAAAAGTTACGGACCAATATGCAGATGACTTGTCATTTATGATTTCTCAGAAAATTCAGGATGAAATGCAATATCCTGGTCAGATCAAAGTGACAGTTATTCGTGAAAAACGAGCAGTAACTTACGCTCGATAAATGATCGAATTGCAAATAAAAAAGCCCCGTAGCAACTTTGCTATGGGGCTTTTTTATTTGGTTACTTACTCAAGTGCGCCTCAATCGAAGCAATCGTATCCACGCAGTTTTCATATGTTTCATTCATGGCTTCACTATTATCTTTTCCGGCAAACAATGCAATTTCACAGTTGTGGATAATTTTCATAAAACGATCAATTCTCGACTCTTCCACTTTCAGGTTTTGCAGTTTTTCGCGCAAATTCTCTTTGGTCAGCTCTGATCGTGGAATTTGTAGCTTATCACAAACATAGTCCAACATAGCTTTAGAAACTTCATCATAAAATGCTCGGCTTTTCTCAGCTTTCAAATGCTGATTGGCCGTTTCAAGTCGTTTTTCAGCCGCTTTACGTGCTTTCTTTTGCCTTTTCAATGCCGGGTCCATCGCCAAGTCTGCATCTCGGCTACGCTTGAAAATCCAAATACCTCCTAATAGCAATAAAGGCAGTACAGAAAGCAACCAAAAAAGCAAGCTTCCAATAAATGGGCTTGACTGCTTTGGATACAAGGCTGTATTCAGCATGATAAATTCTATATCGTCTATTGTAGCTTCTTCTTCCTCAAGCGCTGGTCGGTCGGTTGCAACCATCGACCCTTGGCGAACATTCAATGGAAATACGTCATCTTCAATAGTCACGTACTTGGCAGAGTCCGGATTGTAAAATGTGAATGCAGGTGCAATGTTATAAGTTC
>JALEHC010000480.1 GCA_022763215.1 Saprospiraceae bacterium | reverse complement strand
TTACGAATTGCATTGGCTTCTTGATGTTCTTGTTCGTCCAACATAGGGAGCCAGACTTTATTATTCAGACTATCTGGTAAAAGTGGATGTTTGTATTGCCAGGTAGAAAAGACATGAAACCTACCTTTTTCCGGATCATTCTGATAATTCATATAAATAATTGCAGCTTCTGGATCAAATCGCCCTTCCTGAATCGCCTGAAATAAGATGGGTTCAAGGTCAGTTACACTTTTATCGTAGCTTCTTCTTTGAGCGGTATGGTGAAGCACAATGTCGTGTTCTTGGCCTCGAAGATAGTGCTGGTACCCGAGCTCCTGATGAGCCGGAAAGCCTTGTTTTTCGGTTAGCTCCAAGATTCGATTCATGTTGATGATCCGATTAGCATTGATGGTATCATCATGGGTATCATACAAAGGGCGAAATAATTGATCTCGTTCTTGTATTTCTTTAAATTCTTGGCGAAGCACAGGGTCGTATGCAATGACTCGTTTGGCCAGTAATTGTTGCCATTCTTCTTCTGTCAAGTAGAAGCCTACGATATTTTCCTTAACCCTGCCAAGATCATCCGAGTTATTGATAATCTGATGTAGATATTCGTTGCCTCTCGGTTTATCTCCAAGTAGATAACTAGCCAATGTGGCATTATATAGGTCTTTGCCGAAAGGCTTATCTATTTTGGCGAAAGCCAGATCATACTTTGACAAGGCTTCAGAATACCCACCATCGCAAATGTATAATTCAGCTTCATTAATCAATTGGTGGTAAGCCGGAATATCCTTTTCAGGTACAGATTGACAGGCAAAAAGGAAGAATAGAAACAAAAATGGAGTCACTGTTTTCATAGCAAAAGGATTGATGTATTAAGCTTGGGTTGTCTTGGTATGCTAATTTAAACAATTCCAGAGGAAGGGGGCCGTAGAAATAAAAATGCCTGCCGCTTCAGGCGACAGGCACTATAGTTTTTATTCGTAACGTAAAGATTCAATAGGATCTAATCGAGCGGCTTTGATGGCCGGATAAAGGCCGGAGACCAGACCAACAAACAAGCAGGTGAAAACGGCAATGGTGATCCAAAGCCAAGGGAAGAGAAAATTACCTCCCATGACGTAGGTCACGAGGTTCCCAATTAAAACACCGAGTACAATTCCGAGCAAACCACCTAGCTGACAGATAACTACTGCCTCTGTCAGAAATTGTACCAGAATACTGTGACTCGTAGCACCAATGGCTTTGCAAATTCCAATCTCACGGGTTCGTTCAGTCACAGATACCAACATGATGTTCATCAAGCCAATCGCGGCACCTACCAAGGTGATCAGGCCAATTGCTACAGCAGCAAGACGGAAATAAAAGGTATTTTCTTTAATGATGCTAATAAGACCATCACTTTTAGAAATCTCAAAATCGTTTTCTTCGGTAGCTTTGAGGCCTCTAACATTTCTTAGCACTCCTGTTGCATAATCAATAGCATTATCGATCATACTTGCATCATTGACTGCTACCAATAGGTTGTAATTGGTTTGGTCTGTTGCATAATATCTTTTTCCAAGTTGCAGTGGAATCAGGATGCGTCGGTCTTCACTTTGGTTCATACTGGAGCCTTTTGACTTAAGTACACCGACTACTTTCAGTTTGATATTTCCGGCTGCAATGGTTTGGTTGATCGCTTTTTCTGGTTTACCATCAAATAAGTTTTTGACAACATCCCAGCCAATAATCGTTTTGTAACCGCCGTTAGCCGCCTCTGAAGGCGTGAAGTTTCGACCAATTGCAAAATCAAACCCTTTGGCTTCGATATAATTTTCGTCAATACCAAAAATTAAAAAGTTAGGATTGGTCTTTTCATCTTCAAACTTAATGGTGGCATTGGAAGTACACCAAATAGAAATGGATGCCCTTGCGGGAAAATCAAACCTTTCTTTAAAGTCAATCGATTGTTGGTAGGAGAAAGGCTCTCCTCTTTTAGATTGGCGACCTCTTCGATTACCACTTACGCCATCTCCCTTGGGGTCGATGTCAAATGCATTGGCACCTAGGTAAGAAAGATTATCATTTAGCGAAAAAATGGCACTATCAATAGCGGTCAGGATCCCCACGAGCGCCATGATACCTACGGCGATAATAATAATCGTAAGTATCGCACGAAGGAGGTTAGATCGAACGGATCGAAAAGCCAGACGGATGTTCTCTTGCAGGTTCATAAACTTAGTTTAATTGGCAGAAGGCGGCTTCCACGCAATGTCTGAAGCAATACGAAGTTAAGAAACAGAATACATCTGCTGCATTTTGTTCGATTAATGTTTCTGGATGCTATACTAAATCAGGTCAAGCCCGATAAATTAATGATAGTCAGATTGAGCGACCGCTTGTGGCTTTATTTATCTTTGAAAATAAAAATGCTTTCCAAGTCATCTCTTTTTGTTGCAACCAGTATTTTTCCAGAAACAATTATTGCTGCGGAAAGCACGCGCCATGGAGGTGTAAGCCCTGCTCCTTATGCATCGCTCAATCTAGGTTTATATACACCCGATGAGGACGAAAATGTTACCGAAAACCGCAAGCGGTTTTTCAAAAGTCTGGGGATTTTGCCTCAGCAGGTGGCTGGCGCGCATCAGGTACACGGCGACCGCGTTTGCTTGCTCGAAAAAGCAGGACAAATAGAAGGCTACGATGCGTTAATTACCCAACAAAAAAATCTATTCCTGACCGTCACAATTGCAGATTGTACGCCCGTGCTGATTTATGACCCAGTTAATGAAGTGATCGCGGCCATTCATGCCGGATGGAGAGGAACCGCCAGTCGAATTGTCCAAAAGACGGTGGAAAAAATGCACAGCAAATTCCATACAGAGCCAAGTGACTGTTTGGCTTACATCGGTACCTGCATTGACGAATGTGATTTTGAAGTAGATGAAGACGTAGCCATGCATTTCGCGAAAGCGCACCAACGCTGGGACGAGTCACGCCAAAAATACTTTATCGACTTGAAAGCTGCCAATCAAGCGCAGTTATTAGCACTTGGCTTAGCGCCAAATCAGATAGAAGTTTCTACCTACTCTACAGTTCGGGACAATGAGCATTTCTTTTCTCACCGAAAAGAGAAAGGGAAAACAGGTAGAAGCCTTGCTGTGATCGGAATCAAGCATTAGTGTTTTTTCGATCTGCGATTCGAATGCCGAGCCAAGCCATTGGGAGGTAGGCAACGACTAGGTCGAGTGCATTAAACCACATGGGGCCACCAAGCGTAACGACATTGACGATTCCGCCGAGTAGAAAAAAGGCTGCGACAACCAATGCAGGGCGAAGAATATTGCCAGTCGCAATGAGTGCAGCAACAGTAGCTCCAACCAAAGTCCCAAGGGCATGTGCTAAAAATGGGAAAACAAAATTTTTAGGTTCCAATAGTGCCATCCCCGCTTTCAGACTTTCGGGGTCCATCGGATCAATGCTTTCTGGTAATGGGAAAACGATATTGCCAATCATTATTAAAGCCATATTGACGATGCTACCGATGACAATACCGGCTACGACAGCGAGTACATTTCTAAGTATAGGGTTCATACGATTGAGGTGTGAGGTGGAAAATAAATTCTTTTACAATTTAAACAAATTGTTTATCTTTTGCAATGAGATAAGCAAAAAAGTGAGTGCTTTGTTAGTGAGAAAGAACAGCTTGTAATTGCTCAGTTAATGTTGCTTGGTACATTTTAGGGCAAATGAGATAGCCGAGGTGATCGGAAGGAGCTTGCTTTTCAAATAAAAGTTCTTCTCCATTGATATAACCATATTGGTAGCCTAATTCTTCCAAGATCACTTTATCGCCGGCCCAATCCCAAGGAGCCATAAAAGGCTTGGCATAGATAGAAACTTGTAAGTCTCCTTCCACAAATTGTTTTGTCTTATAGGCTGTTGTAGGTACGAGGTACTGCTCATTGGGGATCATATCTTTGAGCATCCATTGATATTTTTTGCCTTTATATCGAACTGGTTGTCCATAGCGAAGTAGATCAAATGGAGGCATAATGGGGGATGAGAGTGGGATGATGTGATTTTTCTGTTGAAGGAAAGCCCCTTTTCCTTTTTGCGCAAAGTACATTTCATCTGTAATCGGAAAGTAAACAAGACCAAGGCACAAACCCTGCTCTGTATCATAATAAGCCGATTGATGAGAAAAGCCATTAATACCATTTACAAAATAACTAGTACCGTCTAATTCATCCATAATCAGATAATTCTTTTCTGAATTAATCTCTCCGTGTTCACTTTCTTCTGAGTAAAGGGATAAGTTTGGGAAGGCTTTGGTGATGGCTTGCTGCACCTTTCGGGAAATAGCTAAATCGACAGAAGTAACTTTGGAGCCATCCTCTTTGATGAATACCTGAAAATCTTTTTGGAAATGCTGCCGCATAAGTTGGCCAGCAGCAAATGCTTGCTGCTTCATAAAGGAGAGGATGTCGGTGAGTGTATATGGCATAGTAAAAAAATAAAAAGGTCAGTACCAAAAGGCACTGACCCCAAAAATAAACACCTAAAACCCTATTAACTAACCTATATCTTGAAATCTTAAAGATTTATTTTTCAATGTCTATATATATAATGCTTTTTAATGCTCTAAAGGTTCGTCAAAAACCTTTTTTAAGAATTATTTAGCATTTTTTCTTTATTTTATAATTTATGCGTATTTTACCAAGTTAGTGTCAGTCGTTTGTAATGAATTACTTTCTTTCTAACTTTCACTTATATAGACGCATATTTTTTAGAAAGTAACGCTAAGGAGCAAAAAAAGTTTAAGCTACTTCAATTTGGTGTTTGGTATAAACTTCTGCTGCTTTTGGAATAAACAAGCGGAGGATACCATTTTCCAATTTCGCTTCAATGCTATCTTTTTCTACTTTATCGCTCAGTTTGAATTTGCGTTCAAAGTTGCGAATATTAAATTCTTTGGTTGTATAACGAATATCCTCGCCATTCGTTTCCTCGCGATTGGCTTTTATTGTTAAAATATCCTTTTCAAGGGCGATATTTAACTCTTTTTTATCAATTCCCGGGATTA
>JALEHC010000479.1 GCA_022763215.1 Saprospiraceae bacterium | reverse complement strand
TGGCCGCCAGTTAAGGCGTCTCTTCGACTAGAATCTTGTAGTTTTCCGTCCAGTTTGTCTTCAACGAAATTTTCATTTCCATTCTTCAAGCGGTCAAGGGCTTGTTGCCAAGTTAGTTGATTCATAAGGATTTATTTTTCTATAAAGATAAAGAAGTACTTCAAACTTTTGGCTTTACTGTATTGCAAAGTATAGTAAAGCTATTATTGCTAAGTTGTTGGAGTACAAATGGTATGATCTGTCCGGCAGGTTATGTCTGTACTTCAGAGAAAAGTAAGTAGCGGATTGAGATTATAAAAAAGTACGTCAAACTTATAATATAATACTGGCTGACAAGCGTTTTTGTTCAATTTGATCTAGAATAAGCAGGCGGCAAACTAGGAAAGATCTTTTGATACGGTAAAGAAAAAGGTACTACCACTCTCGCCATCCGATTCTACCCAGATGCGGCCGCCGTGTTGTTCGGCAATTTTTTTGCAAATGGATAAGCCAATACCGCTGCTATCCTGGCTTTTCTCATTATGATGTTTATAAAACAAGCTGAAAATGTTGGTTTTTAGCTTGTCGGGAAGTCCTAGGCCGTTGTCCTCTACTTTAAATTCCCAGACATTGTCTTTTTCAGAAGCAGCAATAAAAATGACTGGTGGAACATCCTCTTTACTGTATTTGATAGCGTTTTGGATCAGGTTTTGGAATACCTGTTGCAATTTAAACGGATCGGCTTTGAGTACCATATCCAGATTTTCGTAGCGGATGGTGGCTTGCTTTTCTTCAATGATGCCTTGCAGATTACCGATGGTTTTTTCGATAATGGTTTTGGGTTGGTGGGGCATAATCTCGAGCTGTTGTTTGTTGACTTTACCGTAAGTCAGCAGTCCGTCGATAAAACTAGCCATATCACCAACGGAGCTTTGAATGAGGCCCAGGTAGCGTTCTTCTTCAGGGTTTAGTTTGTCTTTGGCTTTGCGTTGTAACAATTGTGCAAAACCGGTAATGGTACGCAGTGGCGACTTGAGGTCGTGAGCTACGATGAAGGCAAAATTTTCTAGTTCTTTATTGGATTCGATATATTTTTGGAGTTCGCGATTTTTCTTGCGGAGTGCAGCTACTTTCTTTTTGATAAGAGCTTCTTTTTTGCGGCTATCAGAGAGGTCTTTTACAATCATTACAAAATAATGATCAGCGATAGAAGGAAGCTGTATCAAATTGATTTCTGCTGGGAAATCCTTTTCATTTTGCTTTCGCAAAATACACTCTACCTGGAATTTACCATTTTGTTGAGCAAAATTGATGGCACTATCTGGCTTACTTTCGTCCCAGAAGAGTTGGTATTGGAGGCATTCCGGAGAGAAGATTTGATCATATTGATCTAATAATTTGGTTTTACTATCAAATTGAAGCAAATCCAGAATTTTTTCATTGCAGTCGATCGCTTTTTTTAGCTTTTGGTCATAGACCATGATTCCCTCATAAACATTTTCGAATATGGTGCGATAGCGATTTTCACTTTCTTCGAGTTGGCGGGTCGCTTCTTCCTGTCGGGAAATGTTTTCGATAAACATTAGGTAAAGTGGGCTTTCTTCTTGCCCAAAACGGCTAAAGCTAATATTGACCCAAAATTGTTTACCCTTAGTAGACGTGACGGCTGATTTTAGCTGAACAGCCTGCAGTTGGCCTGTTTTTAGCTTTTTATTTTCTTCGTTAAGGAAATTCCTGACATCGGAACTGGTGATCAATTCATGCCAATCAATACTCGGCAATTCTTCTGCTGTACAGTCAATCATCTCCAGCAGTTTGGTATTGGCATTGATAAAACGAGTTCGGGTGGTGTCATAAATTCCGATGCCCAATGGACTATTATCAAAAATATTGCGGAAACGATTTTCACTCATGTGTAGCGATTCGAGTCGTTGCAACATGAGCTGGGTGACATCTGAACCAATGACTAATACGTCACCTTTTTCTGATTCGAGGTTTTTTTGAGGTATTAAAGTCAGATTGTACCAAGCTTTTTCCTGACCGGGGCTTTGCAGTTCGATATTGTGCAAGTGCACCGGTGTTTTGTCAAAGCTATCCCGGTTTGAGTAATAGTTTTTGATGATAAGCTTTAGTTCGGGATGCTTGATGTAGTCATTAAAAAGTATCGCATTGCCATTTTTCATAAACTGATTAGCACCTTCGTTGGACAGATGTAATTGGAGGTTTTCATCCGTTATAAAAATGAGGCTGGGGTTGGCATCAATCAATTTTTGAACCAATTGGTCATTGCTTTGCAGCAAATGCAATAAACGGATATTACTTTTTCGCTGTATCCAGAAAGCATAAAACAGTAAAACAAAAGAAAGCAGGAAAAAAATCTGGTTCAGGAAAGTTCCTTTGGAACTGATATTAGTAGATGTAAAATAATTGTAGTAGAGAATATAACTCAGGGTAAACAGAAAGGTAATGCCTAGGTACAGAATAGCATTACGCCTGCCCTGCACACCAATAATAAAAAAGATAAAAATAAACAGAAACCCAAAGGGCAGGGTACTGTCCATTGGCATAAATTGAGGCTTCAGTAAAAAAAAGAATAAGAAAAAAAGCCCTGAAATTTTGATTGCTAACTGTTGATTATCCTGCTTTAAATGAAGGAAAGAGCTGTATAGCAATGTCAAAAGTCCCAGACTAATGAATGCACCGGCAATAGGCTGTTGGTTTCTGATTGTTCCTACTAAATGTAGCAAAACATAGATAATACCAACAGGTAAAAACCCATTGAGTAAACGACGGCTTAATTCCTTCCTAACCCCAAAATTTCTTTCATAATATCCAGTCGATTGCATCAGAATATCATTAAAATTCACAAGTAGTTAGACGGAATTATGAACAAGTGAAATTTTATGTAGTCAGCCCAAAATAATCTCCTAATTATCTTATTCTCAATTCGTTCAATCATTTTGCGCTGACAAATTTCACTTATCTATAATTTTGATCCGTCACTTACAACTGGCAATTAATTGTCATGGAATACCTGCCGTCTATTGACGGACTGTATTCGTGGGGAGTGTGATTACAGTTGTTATAGTGATTGGAAGTACTGTTTCAGTTTCCTATCTCAAATCTAAAGCCAGTTTTTACTTAAACTAAGAGTAGGTAATTAGCGAATTTAAATGTACGATAAGTTGGGACGAATTCCAAAAATGATATTTTTTGGTTTCTCTAAATGTCGTAAGCATTTCCCGAAAGGGAAAACAGGAAAGAGAATGGAGCGTGTAGACTGGTATCAGGATGCTATAGGTGATAACATCCTGATACCAAATATTTTAAGCAAAGTGATATTTCTGTTCTACTTCGAGTATGGCCAGTTGTGGAATTCTAATGAAAAGGACATAACACAACATCAAGCTAAAGCACATAAATACAGCGAAGCCAAAGAGCAGGGCCGGATGCTGTACTCCGTATTTGATGACTAAAGACGGCAAATATTGGAAAGACGAAAAGAATACGCTCATAAAGGCACCTCCCAGACCAAAACCGGTGCTGATGGACAAGTATTTTTGCAATTTTTTACGATTCATCAGGTTGTGTGCAACCGAGATGATCGCCATTCCAAACATGACCGCCAGCAAACTAATCGTAATCCAACGCGGCGATTCCGAGAATAGTAAAGCCGAAAAAATCAGCATAGTAAGACTGACGGTCCGCAGGACCATCGGGAACAGTAATTGCTCTTTAAGGATGCCCAGTGCCTTGTTGCGCCAATATCTGATAAATGCTTGCTCTTTTTCCTGCACAATTTTGGCAAAGCCATAAATTCCGAAACCATCATACACTTGCTGAAGTGCTTTTTCGAAAGAAAGCTCTGGTTGTTGTTCCCACTTTTCTTCTATAGCTGACGCCAAATGATCCACAAGTTCAAGTTGTATTTCATAATAGCGAACTCTTTTTTTTCGAGTATAGTCAAATAAATAGTCGATCTGTTCTTTAGACACTTTCTTCATAGCTACGCATCTAGTTTTGGATTCAAAATCAATTGCATTTGCTGAATAAAGGATTGTAATTCAGCTAGTTTGTTGGCTGTTTCTTTTTGGCCATTTGGCGTAAGGGAGTAGTATTTTCGTTGGCGATTATTCACCTCCTTGAAGGTAACTTCCAGCCATCCTTGACTTTCCAGTTTGTGAAGGGCAGGGTAGAGGGCGCCTTCCGTAATGGTGAGTTTACCTTCTGTCATGGTTTTGACGTGTTGAGTGATTTCATACCCATACATTTCACCATGCTCATCCAACAGTTTGAGGATAATGGTCGAAAGAGAACCCCGATATAATGAATTTTTGGCCATAAAATTAAATTACCTAAGAATCTTATGTAAAGATACATAAAGTTCTTAGGTAAGTCAATAGAGGCATAGCTTTAAAGTTGGGAAAGCTTATATCTCAGCGAGGTATTCATGAACAAACTTAATGGCCATAGCGCCTTCGCCTACGGCAGAAGCAACGCGGTTCATAGCACCGGCTCTGACATCACCTGCTGCAAAAATGCCAGGTTCGCAAGTTTCCAGATAGAACGGATCGCGCTCCTGTTTCCACAATTTGGCGAAAGCCTCATACTGGAATAGCTCCTTGCCTGTTTCGACAAAGCCCTTTTCGTTGCGAATGATATGTTCTTCCAGCCATTGTGTGAAAGGACGGGCACCAATGAAAATGAAGAGTGCATCAGCATGTGCTTTATAATCGGACTGATCCTCCAGATTTTCTATTGTCAGGCATTCCAAATGGTCCTGCCCCTCAGCCTTGACCACTTGCCGACGACCCTGTACTTCAATATTTTCAATACCATCAATTTGGTCAATCAGGTAAGACGACATACTGGAACTCAAGTCCGGTTTGCGAATGAGAATCGTTACTTTTTTAGCAAATTGGGATAAATAAACGGCACCTTGTCCAGCAGAATTTCCACCTCCAACGATGAATACTTCCTTGTCTTTACAACTAAGGGCTTCAGTCGTCGCTGCCCCATAATACACACCAGCTCCGGTGAAGCCATCCACACCTTCCGCAGGTAACTTGCGGTAATCAACGCCTGTGGTGATAATGACACTTTTGGTATGAATAATGGAGCCATCTCCCAACATAATATTTTTGTAATTACCTTCGGTTTCGATTTTGGTAACTTCTTGCGGCGACAAAAACTCGATGCCAAATCGCTCGGCCTGCGTAATCGCACGTCGAGTAAGATCAGCGCCACTTAGCCCTTTCGGGAAACCTAGATAGTTCTCGATACGCGAGCTGGTTCCGGCTTGGCCACCGGGAGCTCTTTTTTCGACAAGTAGTGTTTTTAGTCCTTCCGAACCACCGTATACCGCTGCTGCCAAACCAGCTGGCCCCGCACCAACGATAACCACATCGTACATATCGGATTTGGCTTGCGGATTCATACCTACCTGACGCGCAAGCGTTTGCAAATCAGGGTTTTTGAGGTGGCTACCATCTTCAAAAAACACAACAGGTAAGTGTTTCCTGTCTATCTCATGCAGTTCGAGCAGCTCTTTGGCTTTTGCCTGAGTTTCAATGTCCAGCCACTGATAAGGCTTGAGGTTTCCGGCAAGGAAATCTTTGAGCGCATGCGATTTTGGGCTATACTGATAACCTACGATTTTGATTCCCTGAAACTCGGGGCGATAAGTCACCCACCATTCATCCAGCAGATCATTCAGGGTTGGATATAACTTTTCATTGGGTGGGTTCCAAGGTTTCATCAAATAGTAATCGAGCTGAACATCATTGATGGCCTTGATGGCAGCATCTGTATCAGAATAAGCCGTAAGTAATACTCTTTTTGCCTTTGGAAAAATATCTTTTGCTGCTTCCAGAAAATCTACGCCTGCCATTTCGGGCATTCGTTGATCGGAGATAAAAAGCGCGACGGTTTCGCCTCTTTTTTTGAGTTCGACGAGTGCTTCGAGCGCTTCTTTTGCAGAATCAGTGCTGATGATGCGGTATTCTTTTTTAAATTCAGCGCGTAGGTCGCGCTTCAGAGAGCGCAATACCTGCGGATCATCGTCTATGGAAAAAATAATGGGTTTCTTATCTTCTGCCATGATTGTTTAGTTGTAGGTTAAGCTTTAGGGAAGCACAATTTGAAAGTCGTTTCTCCCTTTTTGGATGTCAGAAATATATCTGCGTGATGTTTTTCGACTATTTTTTTTACGATATCGAGGCCCATTCCGGTGCCTTCGCCCATTTTTTTGGTGGTAAAAAAGGGTTCAAAAACACGGGTTTGAATATCTTCGGGTATGCCACCGCCATTATCTGTAATCTCGACACAGACCATGTTGCGTTCTGGATAAGTACGAATTTTTAGCATTCCATCCTGTTCCATAGCGTCGATCGCATTGACAATCAGATTGGTCCAAACCTGATTCAATTCGCCCATAAATGCTTCTACTTTTGGAAGGTTGAGGTCGAGCGACTTATCGAGTTGAATATTTTTCTTTTTAAATTCATGTTTGAGCATCATAATAGTACTTCTGATGCCTTCGTGTATGTCAACGGGCTCCATTGTACTGGCCTTATCCATGTGAGAATAAGATTTGACAGCGCCCACCAGCGTACCAATTCGGTCAGATGCTTCTCTGATTTCTTCTACCAGTTTTTCAAGGCTGAGCGTGCTTTCTATCCACCACAATAATGGGCTCAAATATTGGCCCTCTGCTATTTCACTGATTTTGTCGAGCTCGCTTTCGCGAAATCCGAAGTCAACTAGTGTATCTGCAATATCTTCTGCATTATCGACTTCATTGTCTTCCAGCCAGTCCAAAAGTTCGTCTGCGCGTTCTTCTCGTTCCATGATAGACAAGTCGAGATTTTTGGCAGTTTGAATTCTGGAAAAAAGAATTTCATTGATCCGGTCTGTTTGTTCCGGACTAATGCGCATAGTAATAATGGCTTTAAACTTTTCGGGTGTACTATGTATTTTGTTGTACAATTCTTCTGAACTGCGAATCATAGCAGAAGCCGGATTATTGAGCTCGTGGGCCAAACCTGCTGATAATTTACCAAGTGCCATGAGTTTTTCATCCTGAAAACGCATTTGCGTAAAATCTCTCACGCGCGAAGTCATGGTATGCACCAGCACTTGTGTCAATTCGTAACTAGTATTGACCATTTCCACAAAATGATCGCGATGCAGTTGCAGAAAATAACAATCAGAAACGGCTTCGCCGTGGGCTTTGGCTTCTTTCATTCTCGAAAAAGGCAGTACACCTGTAATAGAGCCACTGTCCCATGCGCCTAATTCTCGCCATCGGTTATTGCGCATTACCTTGACAATGTATTCACCTTGTACCAAAATCTGCATGGTATCAACGGCTTGGCCGGGTTCGAAGATCATTTCACCGGCTTCAAAAAAGGTATACTCTGATTGATTGATCATCCATTGAAGAACATCTTTGGAGATGGTGGAAAAGACTTCAAATTGCTGAAGCTGATCTGCTAATTCGGGTGGCTTAGGTATTATCTTCATAGTTGATTGGATTCGTACACTTGAAATACATTCCGAAAGGTACATAAGTTGACGGCGGTGATCATTTAACCCTTACTTAAAGCCTTTGAAATCTGCTCTTTTCATACTCAGGTTTAAAATAATGGATTTTGATTTAACTCCTATGGACTTTATGCGTTTTCTTAGGGTGCAATGTGAAACGAATCACCAGAAGAAGCCGAAAAAATAACTATGCAAAGGAAAAAGAATTCACAAGAACTAGGAACAGAAGATATCAATAAGCTGCTGGTCAAGATGGCAGTTCCGGCTTCAATCGGTATACTGGTGATGTCCATTTATTTTATAGTCGATACGATATTTGTTGGTCAATTTGTTGGTACGCTTGGGATTGCTGCAATTACAGTAGTTATGCCCATTACTTTTTTAATTTCCTCTATGGGAATGGCTATTGGGGTAGGTGGTTCTTCAATTATTTCCAGAGCATTGGGCGGTGGAAACCGAGAAAAAGCTTATCTCACCTTTGGCAACATGATCAGCATGTCTTTACTGTTATTGGTAACGATTGTTATGGCTGGTGCTTTTTTCGAAGGTAGTATATTATTTGCTTTTGGCGCACAAGGCGAAATCATGAGCCCAGCAAGTGAGTATTTCCGAATTATTTTAGTGGGGGTACCTGCATTAGGTTGGGCAATGATGTCCAACAATGTAATGCGCGCTGAAGGCGAAGCCAGAATGGCCATGTTGGTGATGATGATACCGGCAGTAGTCAATATTATTCTGGATCCAATTTTGATTATTTGGTTGGATTGGGGGCTGGCAGGTGCTGCTTGGGCAACGACCATTAGCTACTATATGAGTGCCTTATTTGCAGTTTGGTTTTTTGTATCTGGTCGATCGGATTTAAAAATCAAATTACAAAACTTCGTGCTCCAACTTGCCGTAATTAAGGAAATTGCATCCATTGGTGTCGTAACCCTGGCACGTCAGGGAGCAATAAGTTTATTGACCATTGTTCTCAACCACTCTTTATTTACTTACGGTAGTTCGATGGCTGTGGCGATTTATGGTATTATCAATCGAATTACGATGTTTGCCAATTTTCCGGTATTGGGTATTACACAAGGGTTTTTACCAATAGCAGGTTATAATTATGGTGCAGAACACTGGAAAAGAGTAAGAGACATCATTCAGTTATCCATTCGATCGGGTACGCTGATTGCTTTTGGCTTATTTAGTCTGATCATGATTTTTTCATCATCAATTGTAAGTTTGTTTACCTCTGATCCGGCATTATTGGAACAAACACCTGGTGCACTAAGATTAGTTTTCTTGGCTACGCCCCTTATAACTGTGCAGTTGGTGGGGGCGGCATATTTTCAGGCAATTGGTAAAGCACGACCAGCCTTATTGTTAACGCTTACTAAGCAGGGCTTTTTTCTGATTCCTCTAGTCTTTGTTCTTCCTCAGTATTTTGGATTAATGGGCATTTGGTATTCGTTTCCGTTGTCTGATTTGTTAGCTGCTGGTGTAACTTACTGGTATTTGAGACGAGAAGTAAGCCGAACATTAGAGCCGAAATTAAGCTCACCCTCAACTAATGGGAAAGAAGAAATAGCAGCAGAAACGATACCGCATTAAAATATGGTGAGCCCCCAAGGGAGCTCACCTCCCAGCATATATTTTGTTTCGGTTATGGTTAGCTTGGCTGTAGAACATTGTCCAAGGCTACCGAAACCATGCCAGGTTTCGATTGGTTATCGCAACAAAACAAATTCTGTAACGATTACCTGAGGCAGATTTCTTTTGATTCCATTCTTGTCTTCATAGCTCGAGTAATTTAGCTTGCCGCGAACGGCTACCTCTTTTCCTTTTTTCAATAGTGATTCCATGATCTGTGCTGTTTTACCCCAGGCAATACAATTATGCCAGGAGGTATTCGTCACTTTTTCACCTTGATTGTTTCTGTAGTATTCATTGGTTGCCAGTGAAATTTTTGCTAAAGTCTTACCACTTGAAAGTCTCAAAACTTCCGGGTCTTTTCCAAGGTATCCAATTAGTTGGACATTGTTTTTCAAACTGATCATGTTTTTCAAATTTAAAATCAATTTTTTTAAATAAAAAAAATACTTATAAGAATCAGATACTTCTGCCGATCGGTACTTGTTTTGTATCTGTCACAAATATAGGGGGGAGGTAGGGCAGGAGTCGTTTCCTAAACGTTTAGATACGTTTTTAAACGTTTAAAAATGACTAGCATAGAATTTGGCAACCATACTTGAATTGTGCGCTCTTCCTTATTTACATAGGATTTACTGCTAACGAATAAAACACTGACCAGTAATTACTTGCTTGAATTGAAGACTTTTTAGTAAATTGAAGGGATTTGAAAAGACTGATTTAATCTATTATTTATCCATTTAGCGAAAGCTAAATAAATAGTAGACTAGGTTAAACAGAAAAAAACTGCCCAAATCAATGCTAGATGAATGCACAAAAAAATAAGCAGTTGAGCAAATTAGCGATGCGGTTTTGACGTGTCCAAATGCAAATCTGTATTTGTGATTTCTTCTGAATGATAGTGAAAACATCTTTTCAAAACATGCTCTACAGCTTATTATCAAAAAATGATAATTGACCAAGATGGCTTTTAAGCTTTCCATTTTTTCAAATAAACACGGAGAACCTGAAAATACCAATGAAAAGGACTCTGATAACAAGGAGAAATACTTGTTGGTTAAACGAAATCTCTGGTTGGGGCTTGCTATGAACGTGGTAGCAGCTATTGTTGGTCTTTTTGGGTCATTCGAGTCTGTCTTGTACTTTGGTCTGATTGGTACTTTCGTGATTGGATCTAGCCAAATTTTCTTCCGTAAACAGCCTTTATTAAGTTTTCAGATTGTTATTGTTTTCTATACGTTGACAATGATTCTTTTGCCTTTTGTTTTAGGTAGGCTCTACTCGATCCCAATGATCATGCTGGCTACTTTTGGAGTGACGCTTTATATTTTTGACAAGCGGCCAGTCTTGTTTCGAAGATATACGTTCTTTCATATTATAAGCATTTTGGTGGCTATCATTTTGCCCGTTTTTGTAAGCTTTGAAGAGTATCCTTGGCAGCCACTTATTGATTCGATGGCTTCTATAAGTAGTATGGTATTTCTGATTTCTGCGTTTTTTAGTTATCGCAAACAATCACTTGAAAGCCGTGCCCAGGTTGAATCGAGGCGTGCTTTGCTGGATGCGGTTATGAAAAGCTCACTCGATATTATTTGGGCAATTAGTCCTGGTGGAGAAATTATGGCCTGTAATGACGCTGCCCGAAAGGAAATGCAACGAGTTACTAATTCTGAATTTAGAGTAGGTGATAATATACTCGAGATTATAGACACTGACCTACGCGAGGCCTATGAGCACATTTTTGACACTGTGCTTGCGGGCCAAACCATTCATTTGGAACCACAACTGGAGATTGACGGTAAAATGCAGTATTATTCCACTGTTTTTTCACCGATCACTGGTGAAAGTGGAAATATTATTGGAATTTCTGTTTTTTCCAAAAATACCAGCCACCTGAAGGAAGCCGAACTAAAACGTCAGGAAAGTGAACGCAAATACCGCCTGATAGCAGAAAATACTTCTGATATTGTTTGTTTGCACCACCCGGATACCACCTTTTATTTTCTTTCTCCAAGTGTGGCGGCTGTTACAGGGTATATGGAGGCAGAACTTCTCAATCAAAAGGCATTTGATTTTATTGATGCTCGTGACAGCCAACTTATTAGAAGCGTTTTTGAGGACACTTTCCGAAACGGAGAAAAAAAACGGATCAATCTGCGGTTTCGGCACAAAGCCGGACATTATATCTGGTTGGAGTCGGCTATGAGCCCGGTTTTTGATGAGAAAAATAAAAAAGTGCTGTATATCCAGACTACCTCCAGGGATATTACCGAAAAAGTTCGTGCTCAGAAATTGATGGAACAACGCCGGCAGATGATTGATAAGCTGGTCAATTATCAAGAGGTAATCTTCTTCCGCTTTGACAAAAAAGCTAATTTCCTTGAATCCGTCGGACGCGGATTAAAAACCTTAAGCCTCCAACCTAACCAAGTTGTTGGGCTCAATATTTTTGATGTTTATGCTCCTTACCCCAAAATCACGAATGCTTTCAAACAGGTATTCAAGGAGAATTATGTAACCTATGATGTAGAAATACAAACAGAAGAGAACGGTACGCAGTTCTTCAACACTAGCTTGTCTTACGACCCTGTATTGGGAGAGGGTTCCGGTCTGTCGTTCAATAATACCGAGCATGAACAAATGTTGAGGAAAGTGCAACAAAGCGAAGCACGCTTCCGAATGTTTTTTGATAGCAGTCCGCTTGGCGTTGTCATTCGTGATATTAATACAGGCGAGTTTCTGGCTGCAAATAAAAAAGCGCTGGAAATGACTGGCTATACGCGTGCGGAGTTTATTGGCATGTCCAGAAATCAGATTACGATTTGGGAAGACGCAATTGAATATGACGAACTCTTGGCCAATTTGCTGGACGGTAAAATAGAGGCATTTAATAATGTAAAGCGTTTTCAGCGTAAAGATGGCAAGAGCTTCTGGGCAAGAGTTTATCGCACACTGGTAAATATTGATGGTCGTAATTATCTGTTGGGCTATGTGGACAATATCGACAAGGAAATTGAAGCCAATCGACAAATTGTAAAAAGGGAAAAACAATATCGATTGTTATTCGAAAATGCTTTTGATGGTCTGATCATTTATGATGCCAAAACCCGAAGAGCAATTGATTGTAATCACCAGGTATTGAGTTATTTTAAGTTTGATGACAAACAAGCTTTTCTGGATACAAGTCCCTTGGAGCTTTCGCCCAAATACCAACCAAATGGTCGACGTTCTTCTATGCTGCTGCGTCAATATATTTCTGAATTGACGGCTAAGGGAGAAACCCACTACGAGTGGAAACACCTATTGGCAGATGGTTCTGCACTTTACACGGAAGTGTCCATATTTACAATTGATATCAATAAAGAAACCAAAAACTTTATCAGTATTTTTCGGGATATCACCGAGAAAAAACGTCAGGAAAGCTTGTTGAAAAAGCAGATGATCGAGCTAAACGACAAAAACGCAGAACTTCAAAAGTACATTGATTCCAACCTTCAGCTCGAAAATTTTGCCTACGTCGCTTCTCATGATATGAAAGCCCCGCTGCGCACTATCATCAGCTTCTCTCAATTACTGCACCGATCAGCTCAAAATAAACTGGAACAAAAAGACCTCGTATATCTCGACTTTATCATGAAAGCAACTCGCAATCTCAATGATTTAATTCATGGATTGCTTACCTACTCTAAGGTAGACGGACATAAAGCCATTTTTGAAGAAGTGCAGTTCCGACAGTTGGTCAATACTATTTTGCATGAGTTACACAGCAATATTCGCGAAAAAAATGCGAATATCTTTGTGAAAAATTTACCAGAACTAATAATTGGCGATCGGGTACGCCTCAAACAATTGATGCAAAACCTGATTGGCAACGCGCTTAAATTTTCCCGCGAAGGGGTCGTCCCTGAAGTATTGATTGAAGGATTCGAAAAGGAAAATCGCTGGGAAATTATGGTGCAGGATAATGGGCTTGGTATTGATCAAAAATTTCACGACCGTATTTTCATCTTGTTTCAACGTTTGCACACCAATGATAAGATCGAAGGTACCGGAATTGGCTTGGCCATGTGTAAAAAAATTGTCCAGCAACATGGTGGCAATATTAGCTTACAATCTACCCCGGGTGAAGGTACTACATTTACAATTTCGCTACCCAAAAAAGTACAAAAGCCCGCCCTTTCATGAGTTTTCAGTAGTTTGAAGGAAAGATTTATGCCGCACTTATTTTGGCAGTACAATTTTTTTGCTATCAGTTTTCGTTAAGAAGAATGTGCTTTCGTATTTTAGCATTTTTCCTACGGAATGGAGCCCTCTGGCCAGTTATCGGCCTTTTTTAACGATTAAGCGGTATTATATGAAGATTGTACAGATCACAGATTTACATGTTGGACGAGAAGGTGAAGAAACCTTTGGCGTAGATGTCAGAGCAAATTTTCTGAAAATCAAACAAGCTATTCTGAAGGAAAAACCTGACCATCTGGTACTTTCTGGTGATTTGTGCTTCGATAAAGGGGATAAAGTAATTTATCAATGGATTAAAGAACACCTCGACGAAATCAATATCCCTTATGATGTCATCTCCGGCAATCACGATGATCCGGTCATGCTGGCTGAAATCTTTGAACTCAATGACAATTTGCATGACCAACAACTCTACTTCGCCAAGAATCTTGGCGGTTATCCATTCCTTTTTCTGGATACGACTACGGGCATCGTTTCGCAAGAACAACTACATTGGTTGAAAACAGAACTGGCCAAACACGATCGCGAAGTTGTCATTTTTATGCACCATCCGCCTATCAAGGCTAATGTACCGTTCATGGATTCACGCCACGCACTGCGCAATAAGCCAGAGGTACAGCAGGTTTTGTTTAATCATCCTCATCCCATCAGTATATTTACGGGGCATTATCATGTTGAAAAAAATATCCGACATGGTAATACTATTGTACATATCACACCTTCTTGCTATTTTCAGATCGATCAAAAACATCCCGAATTCAAGGTAGACCACCATCGGATCGGCTTTCGCGAAATCACACTCGAAAATGGCACTATCATGGATACGGTGAAGTATCTCTAATTATATGAACCAAGACACCCAACCCTCTTTTCGATGGCTCGATGCAGCCACCGATTTTCTCGATGATCGCTTTCGCATTCCTGGTACCAATATTCGCTTTGGCGCGGATTTCCTGGTTGGTCTTATTCCTTATGCCGGCGATCTGATTACCTTCGTCATCTCTGGCTTGCTAGTTATTTCCATGGCGCGTAAAGGGGCAAGCAGTATGCTTGTCGCAAAAATGCTGGGCAATGTCTGGCTAGATGGTATGCTGGGAACTGTGCCGATTATCGGCGACTTGTTTGATTTGCGCTTTCGCGCAAACCGACGAAATCTCAACTTACTAAAAGAACATTATGAAGAAGGGCGTCACAGAGGAAGTATTTGGCCAATCATCCTGTTTATCCTTTTGGCAATAATGGGTATGATCATCCTCTCTTTTTTTGTGATCTTTAAGGTTTTACAATGGGGCTGGGGGCAGGTTTTGGGATAATTCAGCTTTTCACTAAATTCGAACACCTTTTGCAAATTAAACTAATCAAATAAAATGACAATGAAAGTCTACCAAATGGGCTGGTGTCTGCTACTCCTTCTGGCAGTTAGCTGTACCAACTCCACTGAAACAGAAACCAACAACGAACAAACGGAAGTAAAAGACGTAGCTGATGACTTTGTATGGAGCACAGAAAGCTTTGATGACAAACGCATCCTGCGTTACCGCGTTCCGGGCTTCGACAAACTAAGCCTCGACCAGAAAAAACTGGTGTACTACCTCACAGAAGCTGGCCTTGCTGGCCGCGATATCATCTATGATCAAAACTATCGCCACAATTTGGCTATCCGCCGAGTGATCGATAAAATTGTAGCCAACTACACGGGCGAAAAGTCAGGTGCAGAGTGGGATGCCTTTATGCTTTACGCAAAAAATGTGTGGTTCTCGAATGGTATCCACCACCACTATTCTAATGACAAATTCAAACCTGAATTCTCAAAGTCATATTTCATGGAGTTGATGAATGGGGTGGAGGCTAGTCTGAATGACGATGCCCTTACTGCCATGTTTGATCCTGAAATCGATGCTAAAAAAGTCAATCAGTCTTCAACGGACTTGGTTAAAAATTCAGCTGTTAATTTCTACGATCTGGACATCACACAGCAGGAAGTAGAAGCCTTCTACGCTGCCAAAAAGAAAGCACTTCAGAATGATCGGATTTCTATGGGACTCAATTCCAAGGTCGTTCGCAATGAGCGCGGCGAATTGGAGGAAAAAGTCTGGCATGCTGAAGGTATGTATGGCGAAGCCATCAAAGAAATTGTCAAATGGCTGGAAAAAGCAGTAGAAGTCGCTGAAAATGAAGGCCAAGCAAATGCACTTCGTCTTCTAATCGAATACTACCAAACCGGAGATCTTGAAAAATGGGATCAATACAATGTCGCCTGGGTACAAGCTACAGATGGCGATATTGACTACATCAATTCCTTTATCGAAGTATACCAAGATCCTATGGGATTGAAGGCTTCGTATGAAAATATTGTACAAATCAAAGACTTTGAAGC
>JALEHC010000478.1 GCA_022763215.1 Saprospiraceae bacterium | reverse complement strand
GTGGTAAAATCGGAATATTGAAGCCGCCATAACCATATAAGAGCGTAGGGTGGGTGCCATCTAGTTCAATGCCACGTTTGTGAATAATATACATAGGTATGCTGGTGCCATCATAGCTTTCAAACCGCACTTGCTTTACTTCGTATGGACTTTCGTCAAAATCAACTTTGGCACGTTTGATGAGTTCAACACTCAAATTAGCCATATTGATTCGATAAATATTGCCAGCTTTCAAAAAACTAGTAAATGAGAAAAAGACTTCCTGTTGTGATGCAGAACAATTGATTTCACTAACAGTCCCTGCTGCTGGCAAAGGGATTTCCTTGACCAATTCGCCTTCCAGGTTCAGTACTTTGAGTTGATTGCGAGCTTGGTGCATATATTTTGCGATAAGCTGACCATTTGCTACTTGAACGGATTGCAAAACATCTTCTGATTCTGGAATAATATCTTCCCAGTAGCCTTCTTCCGGATTGCTCATCGGAATATTAATCAGACGTTGATTGGGCGCTTTATAATTGGTGAGTACAAACAATTGATTGTCATTGTTGCCAATGACCTCAAAGTCGTGTTCAAATTCACTGATTATGGGCACAAAGGCAGCGTTGTCTTCTGTCAAGTCTCTGGCGTATAGTGCATTGCCGCTAGTTGACTCAATGACCTGAAGAATCAGGTATCGCTCATCTTCTGTTACACTTGCGTAAATATTTCGCTTAGGATTGTAGCGATCTGCGAAAATGAGTTCATCTTCTTCTTGTGTGGTGCCCAGTTGGTGATAATATAACTGGTGAAACTCATTAGCACTCATGCTACTTTGCCCATTTTCGGGCGTAGGATAGCGGCTGTAAAAAAAGCCATCTTTATACCAGGAAATATCTGAGAATTTTACCCAATTGATTTCGTCAGGCATAACTCTTCCGGTTTCCAGGTTTAGCACCTTGATAGTTCGCCAATCAGAGCCACCATCAGATACCTGATAAGCCAGGTACTGGCCATTTTCGGAAAAACGGATAGTACCTAGAGAACGCGTTCCATCGGTTGAAAATTTATTGGGATCTAATACAACTTTACCATCGCCATTTGGCTGATCGGATACGTATAAAACATCCTGTTTGTTTAGGCCTTCATTTTTGAAAAAGTAGTACTGTTCTCCCACTCTTTGAGGGACACTAAGTCGTTCGTAATTCCAGAGCGCTTGTACCCGTTGACGGATCATATCGCGATAAGGAATTTGATCAAAGTATTGATCGGCTGTTTTTTGTTGTTCTGTTATCCAGTGTTGGGTAGAAGGAGAGGTATATTCCAGCCAGCGATAAGGGTCTTTGACTCGCATATTATGTAGGGTATCCACTTGCGTGGAATCGTAATAGGTTTCCGGATATTCGAGGGGGATAGGATCGAAGGTGATCGGTTTTGGGGCTTCTGTATCGGTGTTGGCATCCGGATTTTGGCAGGAAAACAAATAAATCAATGCGCTTAAAAGGAGCAGGTTTCTTTTCATGTTTTTTGGTTTTGTATCAGTAGTTGACAACTAAAATCGGTATTATTCCTCACAAACGAAATGCTGGGTGTCAGGCATCGTTTGTGGTGGTTTCAAAGTCTGTTTGTTGGTGTCGGGGAATTTTGCGAAAGCAAAATATACTTTGCTTGTGTTAAAAATTATAGTGTAAACGTATCGAAGCCGTTACTTTATGTATAAAAGTGTGCAAAATAGGAATGAATTCCTTAATTTTGACAGTACCTTATCGGATTTTGAAAATAACCGATACCTCTTACCCTGGTGACCATCCAAATCACATATTTTAAAGCATTAACATGCAATTTAGAGATTTTTTGTCGCTTCTTTTGATGACTTGGTTGATTTTGTTCAATCATTCTGCTAATGCTCAGACCATTCGTAATAATGCTGATGGAGAAAAGATTATCGTTTACCCGGATGGTAGTTGGCAGTATTTTTCTGATTATTCCAATGGTATTGATATTCGTTATGGCCCAGGAGAAGATGGAAAAGAGGAAGATAAATACCCTATTTTCGATGGTGAAATTGCACCGCTGGAAGGTGCCATTCCGGTTACGATAGATGACTTGAAAAAAATTGCCGTAAGGCGTACCCAACTGGCAAAAGAAGCTGCGGAAATTGCTCAGAAAAGAGCAATAGAAGCAGAAGAACAGGTCGTTTTTCTGGAACAAGAATATCGGAAAGCGGCTGCTGGCCAAAATGAAGATGCCATTGACGAATTGACATTGCGACTAAATGCTTCAAAACAGACGGCACAGGAAGCCCGCTGGGAAGCCAAACAGGCACAATTAGAAGTTCGAAAAGCCGAAGCAGTTACTTTGCGCGGTAATTATGTTGAAAATTACAAAGAAACTCAGAAAAGAAAACGGGAGCAATTACGTGCAAATGCTTCTTACACAGCTTCCTACGACGCCATTTTTACATCCAATATCGAATACTTTGATATCCCTGTGAAAGATAATGTTATGGCTGATCCTCCTCCTGCTGAATGTCAAATGGGCTTTGAAGGAAAGGAATCTTATTCCAATCGCAATCGTAGAGATGTCAGCAGAAGCTTATTATTTACCCATACGGATGAAAAACTGCGCTTATACCTCAAAGACAAGGAATATTTGCGTTGTGAAGGCAACCTTTCTTCCATAGATGGAGGGTATCGCTTCCTGACTTTGCAGTTTACTTTTGCCTATCCAAATGCAAGAGAAGCCTATGGTTTTATTGAAAAGGGAAGTATTCTAACGATTAAATTATTAAATGGAGATTTTGTTAATTTGCAATCTGGTAAGTTAGATCGTGGTAGCTACGATACCGAAACGGAATTGCTTACTTATCGCGTACATTATCCACTGGACAATGGCCAGATCAGCTTGTTAAAAAATAGTGAGGTGGATACCATACGAGTATTCTGGAGTAGTGGTTTTGAAGAATACGAAGTATACCACATGGACTTTTTCATGAACCAAATTAGTTGTCTGGAACAATAAAGACACAATAAGAGATGGACTTAGAGACTAAAGAAAAGGAACTGGAAGAAGTAAGAATGTTGGGCCTGAAACTACCAACCGATCCACGGTGGGTAAATATGGCTTCCATGGATTTGGAAGAAATTTTGACAGATCATGCTTATTGTGAGCAGAAGGCAGCTGTATCATGCATTTCCCTCATTTCTCAATATCCTGAAAGAGAAGAAATGGTGCGCGAATTAGCTCCAATTGTAACAGAAGAATGGGGGCATTTTCGATTGGTACTCGCTGAGTTAGAGAAGCGCGAACTGAAACTTGGTCGCCAACGAAAAGATGAGTATGTCAATAAATTGCTCGCGTTTCAGAAGAAAGGAGGCGGAAGAGATGAACGCCTGCTCGAAAAATTATTGGTTTGTGCATTGATCGAAGCACGCAGTTGTGAGCGTTTCCGACTGCTTTCTATGCACATTAGTGACGATAAATTAAAAGAGTTTTACCATCGCTTTATGGTTTCTGAAGCTGGACATTATGTGCTTTTTATTGAATTAGCCAGAAAGTATTTCGGTGAAGAAAAAACTAATAAACGCTGGCAAGAATACCTAGAACGTGAAGCAGAGATCATGGAAGAACTAGAATTGCGTGGAGATCGTATGCATTAATGCTTCCGCAAATGTGCTGCAAGTTCCTTTAGCTTTTCTCTATTTATGGTATGTTTTCCTTCAAAAGTCCATTCCTGAACATGCAATTGTTGTTCAGCAATTAATGAACGTATAAAATCTATTCTTTCCGAACTGATAAAAGGATCTTGATCTCCATAAACGAAGTGAAGATCAACGGATTCGAAGTATTTTTGATGGGGACGGTAATCCAAGTCTTCCGGTATCATTCCTGCCCAAAATACCATACTATCTACTCTTGGAAAAGCACGCATGACCCAACGCATGATCGTTGCACTTCCTTGAGAAAACCCGAGCAGAATGATTTTTACATTTGGCGAAAGCTGATGTACATAACGATTGTAGAGCTGCGATATGTAATTCGAATAATCTTCAATTTCCGACTGTCGATCACCTTTAGTCATCCAACTAGAAACAACATCTCCACTTAGGCCACCCCAATAAAACCGAGATAAGCCTTCCGGTGCTATGATAAAGGTGTCGTTTTCTTCGAGTATATCAAATTTTCGAATGAAATTTTTGGCCAACTGCCCATACCCATGACAAGCAATCCATAAATACTTCACTTCTGTACTTGCTTTGCCGATCGTTGAATAATGGGCAGTTCGGGTAACCTTGATTTGGTGGTTTTCCATTAATTTTTATTGTTCTTTCCTTTTTTGATGGTTTCATCTCTATCCAAAACAGGGTAGGGGCGAGGTGGCTCATCGCTAATGACATCATATACTTTTTCGATATGATACCAAATTCCGCCTTGTTCTTGATAACCTTCGTAAGAACCATCTGGGAAATTGGTTGGGCCTTCGCCGTATTGACCATTCATGGTGATCAGATGATCGAATATAATAATCTCCTGAATTTCGTCATAACGAAGCCCTGCTGAGGTAGCCGTTGAGTATTCGATCATCAGCCTGTTTTTGGTTTTGTTGGTTTTGGGATCGACAAAAACCGGAGCCCCGAATTGTGGCTCTCCATTCTGGAAGGCCAATACTTCCACTAACTTCCTTTGCCGGAAAAACTCGGTATGGTCGTAGCCAAATAGTAAGTAGTAGCTACCATTAGGCGTTTGGGTTTCTTTGATGTTGTAATAGAGTGCACCATACCATTTATCAGGCGTAGTGACCACTTTTTCCAGGTTTCCGTCAAGCGAAAAAGACCGATCAATCAGGCCAAAAAGCTTGAGTTCGGGTTGATTCATCTGAATCGCACCATAGTACCGGTACTCATTGTCATTAACAAAAAGCTGCCAGGTAAATATCCGAAATGTACTGTCTTGTGGATATTGAATGGACACGTATTGGCTAAGTCGATCAAATGGATAGTGAAAAGAATGAGGCTTTTTTAAAGCCTGGACAAGTTTGCGTGCAAGTTCACGGGTTGCCCCGAAACGATTATCTTCCAGCGAATCGTTGATGGTTGCAAATGCTAAAAGAGAAAGCGTGTCTTCAATGGAAGAAATATAAGCTGCATCTTCTGCTTGCAGAGGCGTATCATTTTGCGCAAAAGTGGTTATGGAAAATAACAGTCCAAAGATAAAAATCAATGGTTTTTTCATTATTAGAGCGATTTAGTAACTGGAATTTCAGAATACATTTTACTTAGAAAATACGTCTTGGAAACGATGCAGGTTGCTTATAAATTGTTAATCTATTGCCCACAGGGCATAAAAAAAGCTTTGAGCAGCCATCCACTCAAAGCTTTCCAGATGTATCACCTGATTTATCTGTGTCGTTTGGACTTGTTGTTTTTATAATCTTGGAAGATAAATTCACCTAATCCTTTCAGACTACTGTAAAATGCCTTTCCATTATTTGCCTTAGTAAATTGATCAACAAAACGCACAAGATACGGATCACGTGCAATCATGAAGGTCGTGATTGGTATATCCATTTTGCGGCAACGCGTAGCTAAATTGAGCGTTCGATTAATGATTTTTCTGTCGAGGCCGAAACTATTTTTATAATAGCGTTTCCCTTTTTTGATACAAGTTGGTTTACCATCAGTAATCATAAATATTTGCTTGTTTGGATTTTTCCGCTTTCGCAAAATATCCATTGCAAGTTCTAGTCCTGCCACGGTATTGGTATGATAAGGACCAACTTGTAGATAAGGCAGGTCTTTGATCTGAATTTGCCAAGAATCATTACCAAAAACAATGATATCGAGTGTATCCTTTGGGTAGCGTGTAGTGATTAGCTCTGCCAGAGCCATAGCCACCTTTTTGGCTGGTGTAATTCGATCCTCCCCATACAAGATCATAGAATGTGAGATGTCGATCATCAGGACAGTACTCATTTGAGACTGATAGAATGTCTCATGAACTTCCAGGTCATCTTGTGTAAGGCGGAATTCATCAATCCCGTGATTGATTTGTGCATTTCTGATGGTTTCCGAAATGGCAAGTTTGTCGAGTTGATCACCAAATTCGTAAGGGCGCAATTCGGAGGCATGTTCGTCACCTCGGCCACTGTAACGCGTTTGATGGTTACCGCGTTTTGACTTTTTGAGTTGGCCAAAGATATCTTCGAGTGCTTGCTTACGCAAAGCAATTTCCATTTTAGAAGACGGCACAAAATTTGGATTAGTGGGGCTATCTTGTTGGATATAGCCTTTATCAATCAAATCTTGTATAAAATCGGCCATGCCATAATTATCATCAGTCAGCTCGTATTCTTTGTCTAGCTCTGTCAACCAGGATAGTGCTTCACTAACGTTACCAGAAGTATAGACGAGTAGTTCCTGAAATAATTTTAATAATTTTTCAAAACTTGGACCATCGTGTTTATTTGGTTCAAATTTTGAGAATTTCCAGCCTATCATATATTCAATATCTTTTTTCTCACTTTGGAAAATGGTACACTTAGTCTAACAAAAACGATTACCAATAGATTAGTTCATGGCAAAAAAAGCTATAAGTTCTTTTGAAAAGTAGATGTTATTATAAAAACAAAAGCCATTGCTGGCATGGAATATCAGGGCAATGGCTTTTGGACTATTGTGGAGAAACTATTTAGTCAACTTCACAACAATCTTTCAGTAGATTTTCATAATCGGGGCGATCAGATGCTAATTTGTGGATAAAGCTTTCTTTTATTTCATCATCTTTAATCGCAAAAACACCGGGCATTTGGAAGCCATCACCTAGTTGTTGGAGCCCAACGGGAATACCTTCAAAGACAGTGGCCGAAAAACCACGAATCCAGGATTGGAGGCCGAAGAGCTGGGTGAAATTACCTTTAACGAGCCCTAGTTGAGCATAGAATTTACACTCTGGATCGCTGATATGCAAGGCATTTTCGAGGCCATAACGATTAAAATAACGTTCGGCTACAGTATCATCAGTCATGTGAACAAAAACAATGATACTACCCATTTCCTCTATGCTTTTTCTACGTTTTGCGATATCAGCTAATGCTTCTCTGCAAAAAATACAACCGAAGTGGCGGAGGAAAACGAGGAGAACTGTTCTGTCCTTTGACAATTCACTAACAGACTTACCTTCGTTCGTGATCATCTCTTTGAAGATGGAACTTTTGATATTGTTCGCAACCATTATTTAACCCAATTTAGTTGAAATCTAGATTTAAATTTATCTAGGAATTCAGACTTTTTTATAAGCAAATTGTAAAAATACCATCAATGATGATGGCAGATATATTTAAGATACAACATTAAAACAACAACGTCTTCCAAAAATTGATCATTTCTGTTGAATTTTTCTTGAAATGCCGGTATAAAAACAAAAAATGGCACCTTTTTATCAAAAGTGCCATTTTTTCAAATCGAAGTATTTAGAATAAGATTTTACATCTTTTTGTATACGTCCATTACGTTGCGTACGTGCTCAGCAGACGTGTTCAGCAATGCTTTTTCGTCTTCATTTAGCTGAAGCTCAAGTACATCTACGATACCTTTTTTACCCAGTTTTACAGGTACACCCAAGAAGATATCTTTAAGACCATACTGACCAGAAAGGTGTACACAGCATGGGAAGATGCGGTTTTCATCACGAACGATTGCTTCTACCATTTGTGCAGCAGCAGCACCTGGTGCATACCATGCAGAAGTGCCCATCAAACCTACCAATTCGCCACCACCTTTTTTGGTGCGTTCAACGATTGCAGTTAGACGTTCCTCATCGATCATTTCTGTTACTGGAATACCTGCAACAGTTGTATATCTTGGAAGAGGAACCATTGTATCACCATGACCACCCATCAGAACGGCCTGAATATCTTTAGGCGATACGCCCAATTCCGTTGCCAAGAAAGCACGGTAACGAGCTGTATCCAGGATGCCTGCCATACCAAATACGCGGCTAGCATCAAGACCAGCTGTCTGGAAAGCTGCGTAAGTCATTACGTCAAGTGGGTTAGAAACTACAATGATAATCGGGTTATCAGAGTGCTTCATGATTGAGCTGGTAACCATATTGACGATCTTTGCGTTGGTAGAGATCAAATCGTCACGGCTCATACCTGGTTTACGAGGTACACCAGCAGTAATGACAACGATATCAGAACCAGCTGTATCGGCATAATCATCGGTACCTGTAATAGTTGTACTATAATAGTCGATTGGTGCCTGTTGCCAGCTATCCAATGCTTTACCCTTTGCCAAGTCTCCTTTAATGTCCAAAAGAACAACCTCTTTCACTAGGTCTTTGTGGGCAAGCACGTTTGCACAGGTTGCACCTACGTTTCCTGCACCAACTACGGTTACTTTACTCATTTTGCTAAAAGATTTATGGTGTATGAAAAATGTTTTTGTAATTAGGGCTACCCGGTGAGTTTGCGGCCAAGCAGATAAAACAGGAACATTATTGCTGTTTTTGCGTATATGCCAAACAATACTCAGCAGGCACTTTCAAATTGGTGCAAAAGTAGCTAAATTTCAGCAGCTTTGTTAATTTAATGACTAAAGAATTGACGGGAGTAAGACGACTACAGGGTAGAATTTTTTCTATTTTTGGAAAAATTTTATTCCTAAATAACCTCTTTGACCAATCAGTCTGTGGTAAGCTTGATTTTTTCTTTTACCATATTCGTTAATTAGCCTACAAATTTTAGATATTTTTGCAAATACTATTGGATCAAATTTGGCGAAAGCCGATCATATAATAATTATTACTACCTAATGTTAAATCATATCAGGATGTCAAAAAAACTGCTTTTAGCGCTGGCTTTGATTTTTGGAATTACACCATTGATGAATGCCCAAGAAATAGAAACCCCATGTGGAACTGTTGGTGAATTCGCAGAATTAGTAACACAGCGATTGTTAGAAAATAAAGCCGCTCTTCGTGCAGGCAAAGTGCCAGAGGGAAGAGCTATCGAATACGTTCCGATTCGTTTCCACATCGTGGGAAGATCTGATGGATCAGGAAAGATACAGGAAACTCGTGTTTTTGATCAGCTTTGTGCATTGAACGAAGATTATCTGCCAGTTGAAATTCAGTTTTACCTAAGTGTAGGTAGTGATGGTTCTTTGTTCAACTATATTGAAAATACAACGGTCTTTGACTCACCTGGTTCAGCCGCAGGTAAGCTGTTTATGTCTCAGGCAAAAGTGAATAATGCAGTCAATATTTTTATTCCTAATAATGCTAGCACCGGTGGTGGTGGACTAGGGGTAACGCTTGGTTACTACGACCCTCAAAGTGACTGGATCGTAATTCGTAAAGCTAATATTGGAGCAGGAGATGTAACTATGCCTCACGAGATGGGACACTTCCTGAGCCTTCCTCACCCACATAATGGTTGGGACCAGCGTCCTTATGATCCAGACTTGGATGGTACGCCAGCACCAGTTATTTCTATTGGTGGAGTGGCAACTGAAAATGCAGATGGAAGTAATTGCGAAACAGCGGGTGATTTTATTTGTGATACCCCAGCTGACTATAATGGTTTTGGTCAGAGTGGCTGTATTTACAACGGTGGTGCACTTGACCCACTAGGTGAACCTATCGATCCGGAAGAATTATTGTACATGGGATATTACCTAAATTGTCCTGTTGATAATTACTTCTTCTCTGAAGATCAAATGGATTTGATGACTGCTGATTTGTATTCTTCTAATCGTGATTATATTCGTCCGGGAATTACGCCTAACTTAACGGCGGTTACAACTGCACCTGAATTGGTGTCGCCTATGTCAGCAGCAACTGTATCTGGTTATCAGAATGTTATGTTGGATTGGGAAACTATTCCTGGAGCAGATTATTATTTCCTTGAAGTAGATAATTTACCTAATTTCTCTACTGCAAATGTTCAAAAATATGTGATAACCGGTAATTCTTCTGCTAACCTGAATTTGCAGGCAAGCACTACGTATTTCTGGCGAGTAACGGCTTTGAATGCATATAGTAGCTGTGGAGGAGTATCAAGCTCTAGATCATTTATTACAGATGATGTAGCCGTAAATGTTCAGGAAATTACAGCTATTAATACTTGGACTGCATTTCCAAACCCGACAACAGGTCAAAGCGAACTGAATATAAATGTAGAAGCAAATAATGCTTTTGAAGCGAATGTTCGCCTATTGAATGTTGGTGGCCAGATGGTACAGGACTTGGGTATTCGCGCTTTCGCAAATGGCAGTAATTCATTTACCGTCAATGTGGCTGATTTGCCGCAAGGCGTATACACAATTAGCATGACAAGTGCAGCAGGGACATCAAATAAGAGAATTGTTGTCACTAAATAAACAAACGAACTATTAGCTTATATGCCCAATAAACTTTTTTGGTTTATTGGGCTTTCTTTTGTGTACATTCAAACATTCAGACAAAAAAATTCAATGAAACAGATCTCTATCGTGCTCTTCGCGCTGTTTTTGCTTACGTTTTCTACTTCAAATGCTCAGGAAATCGAGCCTTGTGGAACCGGTAATTACCGTTCGGAATGGCTAGATGATTATCAACAAAATCCGACACTTTATCGTACCGTAACAGTAGATACTTTGTTCCTGCCTCTTAAAATCCATGTAGTTGGTACAGACGATGGAGGTGGATTTTATCCAGCTCGTTCCATTTTGGAATCTCTTTGCAAACTGAATGAAGATTTTGAACCTACGGGGATTCAGTTTTATGTGGAAGGAGAGTGGAATTACCTGATGAATGATAATTGGTACGATCACAATTTTTCACAGGGAGGACAAATGATGTCTATCAATAATGTGTCGAATGCAATCAACTGCTATATCGTTTTGAGCCCGGCAGGTAACTGTGGCTATTATTCGCCTAGTCGCGATGGAATTGCGCTAAATAAAGGTTGTTTGGGCGCTTATAGCTCAACTTGGGCACATGAGATTGGTCATTTCTTGAGTTTGCCACATACATTTGTTGGCTGGGAAGGTCAGGATGATTTTGATTTTTCTGAATCGGCGCCATTTTTTATGGGAGGTCGTCAGGTGGAACGCGTAGATGGTTCCAACTGCGGACAAGCTGCCGACGGGTTTTGTGATACGCCGCCAGATTATTTGAGCTTTCGTTGGACGTGTAGCCAAGTAGACTCAAGTATGGTGCTACAAACTGATCCAAATGGCGAAAAATTCCGTTCTGATGGTACTTTCATCATGTCTTATTCAAATGATGCTTGTGCCAGTCGTTTTTCGGAAGAGCAAATTGATGCGATGCGCGCCAATATTACTTTCCAACGACCTAATCTGTTGACGAATGTTACTGTTCAGGACGATATTACCGATTATGAAGCGGAGATTGTTTCTCCTTTGTTAGCAGAGACGGTTACTAACTTCAATTCTGTTACCCTTGAATGGGAGCCAGTTCCAAATGCAACGCATTATGTGGTGCATGTCAACCCAATTCCAGTATTTAGTGCTTTGTTTGATGAATATGTAGTATCTGATAATTCGCTGACGCTTACCAATTTGGAAGCAGAGCGAACGTATTTTTGGCGCATACGCCCATACAATGCGTTTAGCACTTGTACCGAATACCTGGACACGAGTAGTTTTGTAACCGGCCAGTTATCTGATTTGACAGAACTAGAAGCCGCAACTGATTTGGAAGTATATCCAAATCCTGCTGAAGTTGGTCAAAACTGGCAAGTTGATTTTCAGCTAAGTGCTCGTACACCAGTAACCATAAATTTATACACGATTGATGGCCGATTATTGTACCGAGAAGCTTATGACCTGGGAAGTGGTCGTCAACAGCTACGCTTACCGACAAGTGATCTGAGTGGTGGCTTGTACCTGCTTGAAGTTCGTCTGCCGAAAGGCAGCCTGCATAAAAAGCTTAGCGTTTTACGCTAATAAATATCAGAAAATATTTATTTTACAAAAGAGGGGAAGCTGAAAAGAATCGGCTTTCCCTTTTTTGTTCAAAATGTAAAACAGATGAAAAGAATATTACCCTTAATTGTATTGAGTTTGTTGATGATCGATGTTTTGGCGCAACAGCCAAATCCATGTGGGACGACAAGCGGACGTTCAGAATGGCTTAAAAGGTATCAGTTAAATCCTGAACTGTACCAGCGCGATAGCGATACTTTGCTAATGGTACCTATTACTTTGCATATTGTAGGTGATGATGAAGGTGATGGTTATATTCGAGGCACAGATTTGTTTGATGGCTTGTGTCGTTTGAATGAAGATTTTGAGCCTGCCAATATTCAGTTTTACCTGTCTGATGTTCGTTTTATTAATAACTCCGCTTATTATACCCACGAGACTGTCTTGGAAGGAGCGTATATGATGTTTGCCGAGAATGTTGAAAACACTATTAATTGTTATGTGGTAGCTGACCCGGCCGGGAATGCCGGATATAATTTGCCCTATGCAGGTATTGCTATGGGCAAAAGCTCGGTGAGTAGTTTTTCTTCCACTTGGGCGCATGAGGTAGGCCACAATCTGAGTCTTCCGCATCCATTTTTAGGCTGGGAAGGTGGTTATGGTATCGATGGTAGCACAGTCAATTATAATGATCCTGCACCAGAAACGGTCACTTACGATTATACTTTTTTCCAGGATCAGCTTTATGAAGATACCCTGATCGTTGATACGGCTATTGTGGAGCTGGTCGATGGTAGTAATTGCCAAGTGGCAGCTGATGGTTTCTGTGATACGCATCCGGATTATCTGGCAACTCGCTGGAATTGTGGTGCGACAGACAGTAGTCAGGTTATTCAAAAAGACCCGATGGGCGTTTCTTTCCGCTCAGACGGAACGCTCATTATGTCGTACTCTGATGATGCTTGCGCAAATCGCTTTACCGAGGAACAAATTGCCGCTATGCGCGCTAATTTGTATGATGAAAAGCCAGAATTGATTGAAAATCAGATAGAAGGATTGCCACTTGCAGGTACTCCTAATGAAGCTATTTCTCCTCAAATAGGAGAAACCGTACAATTCGATGATGTATTGCTCGAATGGGAGGAAGTCGAAAATGCAGATTATTATGTTGTTCAGATTAGTTTCTTGCCTAATTTCCCGGGGCCATTAACAGATGAATTTCTGACGGTTGATGGCAATAATATTGCTATCGGAAGCCTTTTTAATGACAGAACCTACTATTGGAAAGTACAGGCGTACAATTCGCACACGTTTTGCACGGAAGTGTCAGACGTATTTGAGTTTGAAACGGCTGATTTGGTGGCTACCACTGAATTTGAAAACGCTCTGGAAGCACGTATTTTACCTAATCCAGCACAACAAGGCAACGAAATACTAATTGTCAGTAAATCAAGCCAGAATAAGGTCGTTGATTTACAGCTTTTTGATATTTCGGGAAGTTTGCTCTTTGAGACCAATACACAGCTTGTGGCCGGAACTAGCACCTGGGCATTACCTGGTAGTGCGGCATTGCCAGCGGGTACTTACATACTTCGTATGCAGAGCGGAGATGCTTTTTTAAGCAAGCGACTAGTGGTACAATAAAAATCAATAAATATTACTATGAAAAAATTAATCGCCATCGTTGGGATGGCTTTGCTGACAGGTCCTTTTTGCTTTGCGCAAAATAACGAG
>JALEHC010000477.1 GCA_022763215.1 Saprospiraceae bacterium | reverse complement strand
GTCTATGCACTGGATGGCTATGATGAGATATCCCTTACGGGAAAATTCAAGCTGCGCACCAATCGTGCAGAACGCTTGCTCGGCCCGGAAGATTTAGGCAAACCTCAGCTTGCGCCAAATGATTTGTACGGAGGCGAGACTCCGGAAGAAGCAGCAAAAATTTTCAGGGATGTGCTTGAAAATAAGGCAACAACGGCTCAGCATCATGTAGTGACTGCAAATGCAGGCATGGCGATTCATTGTATTCGTCCCGATCAGTCGATCGAAGACTGCATAGCCGAAGCAGAAGAAAGTATCGTTAGTGGTAAAGCATTGGCGACCCTCAAGAAATTGGTTAACAACTAGAAAGAACACAAATAGATATGACTATTTTAGAAAAAATTGTAGCGCATAAAAAACAGGAAGTTGCTGAGCGCAAAGAATTGTACCCAGTCAAATTGCTGGAACAAAGCATCTACTTTGATACGCCGGCTGTGAGCCTGAAAAAATACCTCACAAGAGCCGACAAATCAGGTATTATTGCCGAGTTTAAACGCAAATCTCCTTCTAAAGGAGCGATTAACTTGTATGCCAAAGTCGAAAAGACTTCCATTGGTTATATGCAAGCGGGTGCCTCTGCCTTGTCGATACTGACCGACCAAGAATTTTTTGGTGGGAAAAATGAAGACCTCACTGAGGCCCGAAAGTTTAATTTTTGTCCTATTTTAAGAAAGGATTTTGTGGTGGATGAGTATCAGCTCTTCGAAGCCAAGTCGATTGGTGCAGATGCGATTCTTCTGATCGCAGAATGCCTGGAAAAAGAACAATTAAAAGCATTGGCTACCAAAGCCAAAGACTTGGGACTGGAAGTCTTGATGGAAATTCACTCAGAAGATCAATTGGCGAAAGCCAACGAAAAAGTAGATATTATCGGCGTGAATAACCGCAATCTGAAAGATTTTAGCGTAAGCATTGGCACTTCGATTGATTTATTTACGAAGATTCCGAATGACTTTGTACGAATTTCAGAAAGTGGAATTAGCGATCCGAATGCAATTGTAGAGCTTAGACAAGTCGGCTTTCAGGGCTTCTTGATTGGCGAATACTTCATGAATGCAGCCGAACCGCACAAACGATGTCAGCAATTTATCAAACGAGTACAACATCTGGAAGACTTGCTGGCTGGTGCGATTGCCGGATAATCTAAAGAATATCATGTGCATGCAAAGTAGTGTTGTTGATGCAACCATTTTTAGGGTGTCCCTGCTTTGCGGAAAAATATTAAACAGATGACAGTTAAAGTTTGTGGCATGCGTGAGCCGAACAATATCACGGCACTAGCCAAGTTACCGATTGATTTGATTGGATTTATTTTTTATGAAAAATCACCTCGGTTTGTAGGTGAAGACCTCATGAATTGGGTACAAGAAAATGGCTCGGTACTGGAGGGCATCAAAAGGGTAGGGGTAACCGTCAATAGGGAAATTGATGAAATCCTGAATCTGACGCATGATTATACGCTCGACTATGTGCAACTGCACGGCAATGAGAGTCCCGAATATTGTGCAGAGATCATTTCGTTTTGGGATGCTAGTTCTGTCCACCGTGCGGAATTGGTCAAGGCATTTGCCATAGATGAAAAATTTGATTTTGAGCAGACGAAGGCTTATGAGCCACATTGTGCATTCTTTGTTTTTGATACCAAAGGCGATCAAAAAGGAGGTACCGGCCAAAAATTCAATTGGGACTTACTGGCACAGTATCAAGGTGAAACGCCTTTCTTACTAAGTGGGGGTATTGATCCTGATTCGGCGGAAGCCATCCAGAAACTGCAACATCCCAAAATGATGGGCATCGACCTAAATAGTAAGTTCGAAACCGAATCCGGAATTAAAAATATTGATGAGTTGAAGCTTTTCTTGTACGAACTCGGAAAGCGATAAAATTAGTAGACTAAAAAAAGAAACCATGATAGCAATTGATGAAAGAGGCTACTACGGTGAGTTTGGTGGTGCCTTTATCCCTGAAATGCTACATTCCAATATTGAGCATTTGCGCAAGCATTACCTAGAAATAATCCATGATGCTTCCTTCCAAAAAGAATTTCAAGCCCTGTTGAAGGACTATGTCGGACGACCTTCGCCGCTGTATTTGGCAGGGCGTTTGTCTGACCATTACAACACCCCAATTTACCTCAAGCGAGAAGACCTTAATCATACCGGAGCTCACAAGATTAATAACACCATTGGCCAGATCATATTGGCAAAGCGTTTGGGTAAAACCCGAATCATTGCAGAAACTGGGGCAGGACAGCATGGCGTGGCAACGGCTACCGTTTGTGCACTGATGGGCATTAAGTGTATCGTGTATATGGGGGCGGTTGATATTGAGCGTCAAGCGCCAAATGTGTCTCGGATGCGTATGTTAGGCGCAGAAGTGCGACCAGCAACCAGCGGAAGTAAAACACTCAAAGATGCAACAAACGAAGCTATTCGTGACTGGATCAATAATCCGGTAGATACGCATTATATCATTGGCTCTGTTGTAGGACCGCACCCATTTCCAGATATGGTGGCCAGATTTCAGTCGGTGATTAGTGAGGAAATGAAATGGCAGTTAGAAGAAAAAACAGGCAAGCCTAATCCAGATATAATCATTGCTTGTGTTGGTGGTGGTAGCAATGCCGCAGGTGCTTATTACCATTATCTGAATGAAAAAGACGTGCGCCTGGTCGCGGTGGAAGCAGCCGGACATGGCATCAATTCAGGAGAGTCGGCAGCCACTTCGGTTTTGGGAACCAAGGGCATAATTCACGGAAGTCGTACGCTATTAATGCAAACCGATGACGGCCAGATTGTAGAACCGTACAGTATTTCAGCTGGACTAGACTATCCGGGTATCGGGCCGATGCATGCACATTTGATCGACAGCGGACGTGCGGAGGCAGTGAGTGTAACGGATGAAGATGCTCTAAAATCGGCCTTTTTCTTGTCTCGTTTGGAAGGAATTATTCCAGCTTTAGAGACAGCACATGCCTTTTCAGCCCTTGATAAAATTAAGTACGAATCAGGTGATGTGATTGTCGTCAATCTTTCTGGCAGAGGCGATAAAGATTTGGCTACCTACATCAAGTATCTGGATAAGTTAGGTAACGGTTAAAATGAAGATTATGAATCGATTAGATAAATTATTTCAGGAAAAACAATCGGATATACTCAATATCTACTTCACCGCTGGGTATCCGAATTTGGAGTCCACCGGAGAGATTATTTTGGAACTCGACCGAGCAGGTGCTGACTTGATAGAAGTTGGAATGCCGTATTCTGATCCTTTGGCAGATGGGCCAACTATTCAGGAGAGTGGCTCTCAAGCCCTCAAAAATGGTATGACCGTACCTATTTTGTTTGAACAACTCAAGGAGGTAAGACTGCATACTGAAGTACCAATTATCTTGATGGGTTATTTTAATCAGGTTATGCAATATGGCATCGATCGCTTTATCGAAAACTGCAAAGAAGTAGGTATAGATGGAGTCATTTTGCCCGATTTACCTTTGTATGAATACGAAGCTTTTTACCAAGAAAAGTTCGAAAAAGCAGGACTGTACTTTAGTTTCCTGATTACACCACAGACAGAGGAGGCGCGCATCAGAAAAGTAGATGAATTGACGAAAGGTTTTATCTATATGGTCTCTAATTCTGCCATTACAGGTGCCAAAAAAGAGATTAGCCAACAACAAATCGATTATTTCAATCGAATTCAGGCTATGAATTTGAAAAATCCAAGGTTGATTGGTTTTGGTATTTCAAGTCATGCAACCTTCTCAACGGCTTGTCAATATGCGAATGGTGCTATTATTGGCAGTGCTTTTATTCGTGCTTTGGGCGCTTCCAATGATTTGAAATCAACTATACGCGACTTCGTTTATTCGATTCGTGGCGAAGTGGTG
>JALEHC010000003.1 GCA_022763215.1 Saprospiraceae bacterium | reverse complement strand
ACGAAGTTGATATTCAACGGTTTACACTGGCAGCCAATGCAGGTGGTGGTGGCCCTGGCATTAATGTATTTGCACCAGCTGATTGGTCTGGGCAGGTCGCTCCAAATAGTTCGGATCCAATTATGCTCAGCATGAATGATGATGCCTGGGGCGGAAGCACCGAAGATATGATTACGGTACATACCTTTAATATCGACTGGGAGAATCCTGACAATACAAGTGTTAGTTCTGAGCCCTTAACGGCTTCTCCATTCGATACAGACCCTTGTTTCCCAGATAGCGGCCAGTTTGGCCAGTGTGTTCCGCAAGCAGGTGGTGAAGGCGTTTCCGGTATTCCGGAAATTATCATGAATCAGGTGCACTACCGCAATTTTGGCACTCATGAGTCGTTGGTTTGTGCATTTACGGTAGATGCTGAGCCTGGCAACAATAAAGCAGGTATTCGTTGGATGGAAATGAGAAAAACATCTGGCGAAAGCTGGAGTATTTACCAGGAAGGCACCTATGCACCAGATGATGGATTTAGTCGTTTTGTACCTTCGATTGCTATGGATGCGAAAGGCAATATTGGTCTGATGTATTCTGCTTCCAGCCCAGAAACATTTATTGACCTTCGATTTACCGGAAGGAGAGCCATTGACCCACTTGGCGAGATGACGGTAGAAGAATATATTTTGGCAGATGGCGAAAGTACCTTGATTACAGGAACTCGTTTTGGCGACTATGCCCACATGACGATCGATCCGATGGATGAAAGTACGTTCTGGCTGACCGGCGAATATGCAGGTGCCAATAATGATGGTGCTACTCGAATTGCGTCATTCAAACTACGAAGAGACACAACGGACTTTGGAGTGACCGCACTATTGAGTCCGACTAATTCTCCGGATTTAACTGCTAGTGAAACGGTAAGCATGCAGATTACCAATCTTGGTTTGGACACGCAGAGCGTTTTCCAAGTAGGTTATATTTTGGAAAATGAAGCACCTGTTATTGATAATGTAATGTTTGAACTACATCCAGATAGTATCTATGAGCATAGTTTTGCTCAAACAATCGATCTATCGGTGATAGGAGATTATAGTCTAAGAACATTTGTTGTACTCGATGGCGATCAAGCAATTTTTAATGATACGCTACGCTCAGTCGTATCTAAGTTACCACGCTTTGATGCAGGTATTACCGGGACAGACGGGCTTGAATTTGTTCAGTGTGCAGATTCGACTACTGTTTTGTTAGAGCTGACTAACTTTGGTACAGAAGTTCTGGAAATGGTAAATATTAATCTTGAATTGAATGGTAATATGCTTCCGACAGTTCAGTGGACTGGAATGCTTGAGACAGGAGAGAGTACACAAGTAGAAGTAGAATTACCAGGCCTGATCAATGGCACTAATGAATTGATAGCAACCACTAGCGAACCTAATGGCATGACGGATGAAATTATGGTTAATGATAGCTTTAGCCGTTCATTTGATGCTGTTGCAGATGGTGGGATTGGTGCGATTATCGAAATCCAGACCGATGATTGGCCATTTGAAACGACTTGGGTCATTACGGACGATGAGACCGGGAATGTGGTTAGTTCTGGTGGACCTTATGACATGCAGAATAATCTGTTTACGACTGAAGTATGTTTGGATTCAGAGAAGTGCTATACTTTCACCATTTTTGATGACTATGGCGATGGCATTTGTTGTGCTTATGGCTTTGGTTTTTATCGTATTCTGGACAGTGAAGGTAATATTTTGGTGTCTGGAAATGGTGAATTTGCAGATGAAGAAAGCACACAGTTTTGTGCTGAATTTGAATGTTTGTTGACGGCTACAACGGAAGCATCACCAGAAACGGCCTCTGGAACCAATGATGGTAGCATTTTGGTGACGCCTGCCAATGGCGCTGGTCCGTTTTTATTCAGTATTGACGGTGGAGAAACGTTCCAGGATTTTGAGTTATTTTCTAATTTACCAGGAGGTGAGTATGAAATACTAATTTCGGATGCCAACGGCTGCACAACGACCGTAAGTGTGGTAGTAGACATCCTGAACAGCCTTGAAGTCCTTGAAAATGATGCAGCAATTGTTGTTTTTCCAAATCCAACAGATGGTGTATTCCGCATTAATGCTAAAAATCTGAGCAGCAATAATATTATGATTGACTGGACTTTATACAATACAGAAGGGAAAATAGTACAAACCGGAAAACTAGCTAAGTATGATGATACCCATACGGCTATGGTTTCCTTGTATGCATATCCGACCGGCACCTATTATCTATCCATTGATGATACAGCCGTCAGGCATATGACCAAGATTGTACGACAGTAAAAATAAACAAGCCCGCTTCGAATGAGTCAAAGCGGGCTTGTTTGTTTATAGAGTCTGAATTCATCTAAAACTCTTCCGGTTCTTCTAAATCACTACTTCTTAGCTGAAAAGACAGACCGATTTGTGGAACCAGCAAATACGTTGGTGAACTTCGCTTTTCGAATGCATCCAGCGGATCATCATAAACACTACCGGTATCATTGTCTCGGCGAACCAAATAATTGGCATTATTACCTGGTAGGTAAGCACACCTCAAATCAAGCGTAATACCATCATTGCCGAAGATGGAAAGCTGCAAACCTGCTGCAAATCCATAACTAAACGCCCAATCGCCTTCTTCGATTCGGCTCTCCTGGTCATCTTCATCAATATCATCCAAGTCTTTGAGTCTGGTACGAGTATACAGGTTTTTGAATCCAATCATGCCATCAATGTATGGACGGATTGGAAAATCAGTTTCTGGGATAGCTCTGAGTAAAAGGTGTCCCAAAAAAATACTGTTGTTGGTTTTGACTTCATACTCTTTTACAAATCCGCTAATATTGACATCATAGTAATTCGTTTCGCTGTCAAAGACCATTCCTGATAATTCCAGGCCACCATAAATCGGCGTCTCTCCTATCCGAATGGCCAATAAGCCACCACCTCCGATAGACCAATTTTCCTGATTATCTCTAAATTCTTGAAGTGGAACACCAACTTGCAGGTTTCCGTTCAAATAAGCGACCGTGCGATCGTCTGAATCATTTTGAGCCAGTAGGCTTCCGGTAAGGAACAAAGTAAAAAGGGTAAATAATAATCGTTTCATCTGTTTAAATTATTTCCGCAGCTTCGCAATTTGCAGAAATAATTCTGCACATATGGAACCGCTGCGCTCTCGCATGAAGATTTTTTAATCATACCCTT
>JALEHC010000476.1 GCA_022763215.1 Saprospiraceae bacterium | reverse complement strand
ATGGTCGGACCCTCTTCTATTTTATTGTCGTTGATGGCTTCTGGTCTGAATGGACAAAACTTTGTGTTCCACGGTTATTTATCACCCAAAAAACCAGAGGTGATAAAAGATCTGAAAAAGCTAGAACAGCTTTCTATCAAATACAAACAAACCCAAATTTTTATAGAAACGCCTTACAGAAATATGGGGCTTATCGAGCAGGCCGTCAGAAATCTCGCTCCGCATACTCGCTTCTGTATTGCAGCTGATCTGACCCTGGATACCGAATATATCAAAACCAAACAAATAAAAGATTGGGCGCAGACCCGAATCCCGGATTTGCATAAGCGTCCGGCTATTTTTTTGCTGGAAGCTAAATAAACCAACCTATGGAATTTGTAAGAACACCGGATGAACGTTTTGAGAACCTGCCAGATTATCCATTTGCAGCTCGTTACCTTCAACTAGCAGATGGGTTGCGGATGCATTTCCTGGATGTCGGTGCCGGAGATGGTCCCGTTGTGCTATTGCTGCATGGCGAACCTAGTTGGTCTTATTTGTATCGTAAAATGATTCCACCCTTGGCGGAGGCAGGTTACCGACTTATTGCACCAGATTTAATTGGTTTTGGTAAGTCTGATAAACCGACGAAGACGACCGACTATACGTATGACCGTCATCTTAATTGGTTGCAACAATGCCTCGATCAGCTTGAATTACAAGACATCCAATTGTTTTGCCAAGATTGGGGTGGTTTATTGGGCTTACGATTGTTGGCGGCTCAGCCAGAGCGATTTGCAAGTGCAGTGGTTGCAAATACATTTTTGCCGACAGGCAGTGCGAAACCCAATCAGGCGTTTGAGCAGTGGTTGGCGTTTTCACAAAATGTTCCTGAATTTCCGGTTGGAAAAATATTGCAGGCTTCGACCGTGAGCGAATTAAGTCCAGAAGTAGTGGCTGCTTATGAAGCGCCTTTCCCGGACGAAAGCTACAAAGCTGGTGCTCGGATATTTCCGGCCCTGGTGCCCATGTCTGAGGATGACCCGGAAGCTGCGAATAATAAGGAAGCCTGGAAGGTATTAAGCGCATGGCAAAAGCCATTGTTGACCCTATTTAGTGATTCCGATCCGATTATGAAAGGCTTGGAAAAGTATTTTATCGAGCATATCCCAGGTGCTAAAGGCCAACCCCATCAGGTGATTGAGCAGGCTGGGCATTTCCTACAGGAAGAAAAAGGCGAAGAACTAGCCGCACTAATGATTGATTTTTACAAAGGCATTATATGATATGAAGCATCTGAACATCGAAATAAAAGCGATTTGTGAAGACCCTGATCGGGTACACGATCTGTTGAAATCTGAAAATGCAGACTTCTTGGGCATTGATCATCAAATTGATACCTACTACAAGGTGGCTAATGGCCGCCTTAAACTAAGGGAAGGATTGATCGAAAATGCACTTATCCATTACAATCGACCTAACCAAAGCGGACCTAAAAAGTCGGAAGTATTGTTGTATCAGTATAAGCCTGACCCGATGCTAAAGGCAATTCTGGAAACCGCAAACGGTATTTTGACGATAGTCGACAAAAAGCGGTCCATTTACTTTATTGAAAATGTAAAGTTTCATGTCGATGAAGTGGAAGGACTCGGAAATTATATAGAAATCGAAGCGATTGACAAAGACGGAACAATTGGTGAAAAAAAGCTACAGGAACAATGCCAGTATTATCTGGATTTTTTGAAAATTGAGCCTTCTGATTTGGTAGACCGCTCCTACAGCGACCTGCTGATCGAAAAACAAAAAGCATAAAATAGTGCTTACCCCCTGAAAATGACAACATCTACTTGATGAAAACAATTACACATGGAAGGATTTGAAATAGTCCTTTTTCATTAAAGTAGACAACGAATGAAATTCTATTTTTCCAAGCTCTTATTATTTGGAGAGTATAGCGTTATAAAAGGTTCCAGGGCATTGGCCGCGCCTTTGAGTCGGTTCAAAGGCTATTGGTCATTGGCGGAGTCAACGGCTGCTGCTCGCGTTCACCAACGCAATTTGCCGGAGTTTTTGCAATTTATGCAACAGCAAAATGGCATGCGTAAAATGCTCGATTTACAACAAATGGAAGCAGATATCCACAAAGGCCTCTATTTCGAATCTAACATTCCGACGGGTTATGGGGTGGGGAGTTCTGGTGCGCTTTGTGCCGCTATTTATGACAAATATGCCTTCGAGCCTATTACTTTGGAAGAAGGAGACCGACTGCCTGAGTTAAAAGAATCGCTAGCTGCGATGGAGCAATTTTATCATGGCGCTAGCTCTGGTACCGACCCCCTCATTTGTTATCTGGATAAAACCATTTTGATCGATCCTGACGAAGGAATTAAGACTTTATCTTTTCCCAAAGATCATGTGACCAATGCGGGTTATCAGTTCTTTTTACTTGATACTGATATTACTCGTTCAACAGGCCCCTTGGTGAAAATTTTTCTGGAAAAATGCGAGGATGGTATTTACCTCGAACGATTGCTCTCTGAATACATCCCACAGGTAGAAGAAATTATTGAAGCTTTTCTCAAAAGAGAGGTAGAAAACATTTTTGAAAATTTTCACTTTATCAGCCATTATCAGTT
>JALEHC010000475.1 GCA_022763215.1 Saprospiraceae bacterium | reverse complement strand
GGATACGGGCAGCCTCAATCCCCTGACTTACAATATATTGCTTACAAGCCAGTGCTTTATTTTCTGAAACTACCTGGTTGATATTTTCATTTGCCATGCTAAAGGCATGGCCTTCTATCTGTAGTTTATAATTCGGATAATTATGCAGAATATTTGCGATTTGCTGTAAAGCATAATGATCGCTCTCTTTCAGAGATACTTTATCTTCCTGGAATTGAATCGTTTGAGTTGCTACTTCGAGTGCTTCCAATTCTTTTTTACCCACTAAAGGACAGCCTTTATTAATTGCTTTCCCTGGAATAGTAGGGCACAGATCCTGATCATCGCTAACCTTATCTCCATCTGTATCCGGACAACCACCGAATGCTGCAATACCGGAAAGCTCTGGACATAAATCTTCCGAATCAGCTACACCGTCGTTGTCTTTGTCTGGGCAACCGAATAAATTAATCGTTCCTGGTATGTTCGGACAGCGGTCATAATCATCGGCTATACCGTCATCATCCTGATCCAGTGCATCCACTACAGGTGGTTTTTTGTTGCCAAGTGTATACGTTACACCTATGCCAATATGCATGTACCAATCGCCATGATCTGGGTTGCGTGATTCACTAACCCCATCCAGATAATCTGTAAACGGAGCACGGATGCCACCTTCTGCATTGATTGCCCAAGATGGGTGAAACTGAAAGCGCATACCCACTCCAAATGGAATAGTTACATGAGCTTTTGAATAATTGCTTTCCTGCAGGTCATCACCTTCTGTTGGAAACCCTTGAACTTTAGGGTTTGTGATTACGGCTCCGATCCCAGTAAACAAATAAGGAGAAAAAAGTGGTTTGAATCGGCGATTCATCAAAATTCCTCCTTTATTAAATATGGTAAGGTTGCCAAACTGATCGTAAACCAATTTAGAACCATTGCCTTCATACGTTACGAAGTAGCCATCTTGGTAAACTAGAGGTGTACCTTCGCTGTCAAATACTTTTCTGCTTGCTTTTGCCTCCTGAAGGCTTAGCCTTTTTCCGTCAATATCGTAGAAAAATAAGTTGCTACGGTTAAATGGGTGAAATTCGATCATCCCGGTAAATTCGGTAATTGGGGCTGTGAATTTCAGGTTCGGTGTCCAGTTGCGGCGGTTTTCAAAATTTTGATCATCACCGGCAATAGTGCCTCGCATAAAATTGGCACGATAGGCAATTTTGGGGGTTGCCTGATATCGAGCTTGCGCAGAAGCGGCAAACCGAAAGCCAATAAAAGAGAGGGTAGGAGGTTGGTTAAGATCTCCCATATAAGTAGTTGTACCAATCGAAGTACCCACTTCCAGTTGTTGTGCCCATCCCCATAGCGGTACCATCAAGAAAAGGAGTAGTTGTGTTAAACCTTTCATGTCATCTGTTTTTTCAATCAATCTGCTAATCACACCAGTGGAGCGTGTTACAATAAAATAGTGTTTCGGTTACCTGTGTAATTACTCAAAGTCACCAGGAGGGAGACCTGATTGTACGCGGAAAGTAGAAATTTGTTTCTCAAAAAGCTCTTACTATGTATGCTATATTTTAAACATTTGAAAAATGTTTTTACTTGCCTTTTTGATTTGCTAATGATTAAGTATTGAAAAAATAATCATGGTTAAAAAGGCAATGTGTAATTTGTTTCCTCTCTTTTGGCTTTCGCCAAAATGGCATACATAAATTGAAGACTTAATTTATAGATGTCAGAAAAACTGACATTTAGGATGTTTAAAAGCTGATTCCAATATACGAAAAATATGCGGAATAAAAACGAAAAAAATTCACTTTAGTCCGAAAAAATTTCGTCCCTCGGTTTGTTGAATGTACACTTGAAGCAGGTGGCAAAGCCTAAAATAGATTTGAAAAAAATGAATACTGGGACTTATCTCTTTGAAATAGAGATGCTTTTTTACTATCTTTGAGTTGTAAAACCTAGAAAAAGCAATACAAAAGCAAAATTAGTTGGCCGCATTGATGTCATGTCCGACTAATATTTGTGTATTTATTTAAAATTCTCCATTGCGTTAAGTATCCTATCTTAACCACTTCCTTTATTTAAAAAGTTTGATTTCTGTTAACAGGTGATTTTGAATGAAAATCCCAACCTGCGACCATCTTGTTGCTAATTCATAGCATTAGTTATCAAGAAATGGAACTGCTACGTTCTCGCATGAAGATTTATTAATCATACCCCTTTATTAGTATTATGATAAATAAATTTCATGCTCGTTTCATCTGTTAACTATGATATTACCTCTAAAGCCTAAAACATGGATCGTTTTTGTGTATTTGTTGTCGAAGATGATAAAATGTACCAGCGAATGCTGAGCTATTTGCTTCAAAAAGAAGAGGATTTGGATATTCATTTTTTTGATAATGCCACATCATGTTTAGAACACCTACATCTTCAACCCGATATCATTAGTATGGATTATACATTGCCAGATATTGAGGGGAAAGCGTTTTTGCTGAAGCTAAAAAGCAGCTGTACTGCAGAAGTAATTGTGCTTTCAAGTCAAAATGATCCAGCTACAGTAACCGAATTGTTGAAAGCCGGAGTCTATGATTTTATTGTAAAAGACCTGGTTACAAAACATAAACTAAAAAACACACTCCAGCACTTGCGGGAATTAATCAGTTTAAGAAGGAAATTACTTTCATTGAGTAATTAACCATTGCCATGCTACAGAAGAATACCGAATTGAAAAGTCTCATCAAAACGATTGATGAGTTATCCGTTCAGGAAAACGAAGCTTTACTATTCTTTTTTGGTGAAGAAAGTACAGTGGATTATGCCAAGCTTATCAGCTATCTGAATAAGTCGGGCATTGTGTTTTTGGGTGGAATATTTCCTGGAATTATTCACGGGGAAGACAACCTGACCAGTGGTTGTATTATTAAAAAATTAAAATATTTGCATCCTCCGGTTTTGATTAGAGGACTGGAAAGTAATCATATTGCCGTTCCTGATTTCTCAAAAGTAGAAGAGCAAGCTGCATTCAAACCGACTATGCTTACCATTGTTGACGGTTTGACAAAGAACATTGCCAATTGTTTGAATGAACTACACAACGTCCTTGGTAATTTTGTCAATTTTGTAGGTGGCGGGGCTGGCTCATTGAGTCTGCAACAACAACCCTGCATACTGAGTTCGGAAGGCTTGGTGCAAGATGCGGCTATTGTATGTACTCTGGCTTATGAAGTTCAGTTGGGCGTACGACATGGCTGGCAACAGCTGAATGGCCCAGTTGTGGCAACGCGCACTCAAAGTAATGAAATCCTGGAACTCAATTGGAGGCCTGCTCTTGATGTGTATAAGTCGGTCGTCGAGCAAGATTATAACGAAGGCAGAAAGGAGCAGGAGAAAGAAGCGTTGCAGGCTGATAACTTTTTTGAGATTGCCAAGTGTTATCCGTTTGGAATTTACCGCGAAGGTCAGGAAGATATCGTCAGAGACCCAATTATGGTGGGGAAAGGTAATTCTTTGATTTGTGTAGGGGAAGTGCCTGAAAACACAGTGTTAAATATTTTGAAAGGAGAGGTTGATCATCTGATTCAGTCTGCTCAAAACGCAATTCAGGATACCATTGTTACGGAAGCAGCAGCAAACAGGCTTCGTCATACATTAGTATTTGATTGTATTTCAAGGACTCTTTTTTTGGAAGACTCTTTCGAGAAAGAGCTGGCGGTTATCAATCAAAAGATTAAATCGAGGAGAAAAGAAGTAACGCCACAGGGGGTACTAAGTTTGGGCGAAATTTCTTCTTATGGCGAAGGCATGCTGGAATTTTTTAACAAAACCATCGTCATAGGCACTTTATACCGCGATGTATAAGTAGTTAGACGGATTTACAAAAAATTCACTTGTTCATCATTTTGATCCGTCACTTAACTAAATTTAAAGGGTTTTAGGAAGAACCCTAAATGAGCAAACAAAGATGCTAGATAAGAATAAAATAATTCAGGACATTTCACTTTTATATGAATTGTCTTTGGCGGTGGGAGGCTCCATCGACTTACGAGAAAACTGCAGGCAGTTTTTGAATACACTGGCGGCTAGGAAGGGACTTTCTTTTGCGTCCATCTGGCTCAGGGCCAAATATTTTCCCGGCACAGCGCAGGGGGAACTTGGCTTGCTTTATGGCACGCCAAGCTCTCGAATTAAAGACGAGTACATGCCAGAGGACCATCCTATTTTGCGAAAGCTGGGAGAGAAAGAGGCTATAGCTATCCACCATGATGATTCGGATTTTTGTACTTATGTGCAGGAAAAAAATGTGGAAAAAGGAAGTTATGGTATACTCCGTCTGGGGAATCTGGGAATATTAAAATTATACAAAGGCGCTCAACAAGAACGATTTACCGACTTTGAGTTTGCTCAGATTCGTTCGGTGATTCAGAAGTTTGTGATTTCTATCGAAGGCTGTATAGCCTATGAAAAACAAAAAATTGAAACCCAAGAACGCAAAAAGGTAGAACAGGAATTACGCAATACCAATGATCGTTATTTTGACTTGTTTGAAAATATGTACGATGCACTGTTGATTGTAGATAAAGATGGTGCTATTGACCAAACGAATCGTGCTGCACGTCAACTATTAGAATTAGAAGACGAGGGGGATGAAAAAATCTTTATTAAGGAAATTGTTTTTCCGGAAGATGCAGAGAAGTCGGAGTCTTTCTTTAAAAAGTTACTCAAAGAGGGATTTTATAGCGATTATGAAGGCAGAATCGTTACTCGTTCGGGCAAAGTAAAATATATCCAAGTCAATTCTACTGCAATATTTAAAGATGGAGAATTTGCAGGTTCCAGAGATATGGTGCGGGACATTACAAAGCGAAAAGAAGCCGAACGAGCTCTCATTAAAGCTAAAAAAGAAGCGGAGTCCGCTCGGCTTGCCGAGCAACAGTTTCTGGCAAATATGAGTCATGAAATTCGCACCCCGATGAATGCAGTCGTTGGTATGACGCATTTGCTGAATGAAACCAAACTCTCTGATATTCAGCAGGAATACTTACAATCTTTACAGTTTTCTGCTAATCATCTGATGGAGCTGATCAACAACATTCTGGATTTATCAAAGATAGAGGCCGGTGAATTGGTCTTTGACAACCGGGCATTTCGATTGGATCACTTACTGGACATGATCAAACAAACTTTCCAGTTGAAGGTCAAAAAAGAGCCAATCGAAGTGAAAATTGAAATGGATGAGCAAATCAGAAAGCCTTTTATGGGTGATCCGTTGCGCCTTAATCAGATTCTGACTAACCTGCTGGGAAATGCGCTTAAATTTACGCATGAAGGCGAAATTGGTATTGAGGCCAGCCTGGAAAAACAGGAAGGGGAAACGTACTGGATATTATTAACGATTTTTGATACAGGTATTGGCATTCCGGTCGATAAACTAGATCTGATATTTGAAAACTTCAAGCAAGCTGATTTGCAAGTGACCCGAAAATACGGAGGAACTGGTTTGGGGCTTTCTATTGTCAAGCAATTGGTAGGAATGTTAGGCGGCAATATTGTGGTGGAAAGTGAAGTGGGCGAAGGTACTCGGTTCATGGTATTACTACCTTTTGAAGAGTCAGAGATGCCTTCCAAACAATTACCTCTGATTCCTGATCCGAATCAAAGTTCAGATTTGCCGGAAGGCTTGGAAGTATTGGTGGTAGAAGACAATGAAATGAACCAGCGTTTGATAACCAGAGTACTGGATCGTTGGAAGAGTCAATATGAAATCGCTAATGATGGAATAGAAGCGGTGATACAGTCTCGCCAGAAAAAGTTTGATGTCATTTTGATGGATATTCATATGCCGGAGATGGATGGCGTAGAAGCCAGCCGAATTATCCGACAAGAAAATGAAAATCCGAATGCTGCCACTCCAATCATTGCGCTTACTGCTGCTGCATTGAATGAAGAGAAAAAGCGGGTTTTTGATGCCGGGATGAATGACTTTATGCTTAAGCCATTTGTACCAAAGGCACTCAAAAAGCTGGTGAAAAAGTGGATTAAAAATGAGCCGATAGTTGTACCAGAAACGGTGAATAAAGACGAAAGCCGTGCTTCAGCAACGGGCGTCAATCTGGATTATCTATACGAAATAAGCGGCAATGACAAGTTTTTTGTAATTGAAATGCTGGATACTTTCCTCGCAGAAATCCCAACTGGTATCAAAGAGCTACAGGGGCAGTTAGACAAAGAAGATTTTGCCCGATTGGCCAAAACTGCGCACCGCTTAAAGCCAAATTTGATGATGGTCGGTTTGCCAAATGGCGAAAAAATGGCGAAAGATTTGGAGCTTTATGCCAAATCAGAGCAGGCTGATCCTGAACAGATAAAGCAGATGACGCACCAATTATTAGCTGCGATTGACCAAATTATACCCATCTTGAAGGAAGAATTAGTAGTGCTTAAAAATAATAGCTAATGCAAATTTGTAGTCGCTAAAATTTTTGGGTTTTGTATTTCCTGATCACAATATTTTATGGTAGAAATCTTAGGCTAAAAAATATATTTTTTTTAAAAAGCTGCTTTGGAAAAGATTTACTAGGTTTTAAGAATCGAATGTATGTTCGATAAGATTGCGAAATTAACGAATTTTATCCTTTTGAATTCGTAAAAAGGCAAATTAAAATTAGGTGACTTCTGTCATTAGCTATGTAAATGTTTCGCGAATCATTTTTCAAAAGTTATTTTAGAGGCCGACTTATTTAAAACCCAACCAACGTATCACACCAAATTATGAAGTGTTCGCCTGAAAGTATGGCAAACAAGAAACATTTCCACAGCGAACAGTGAAACGGGAAAAATAAGCATCTAAAATATCAACCTAAAGTAGCCAGACGGAATAAGCAACAGGACCATCGTATACATTCGATTTTAACCGATAACCTCCGTTGTTTTCTGTCTCTTTCCACTTGAACCTCCTCGTTTTTTCATTTTCGTTGTGTTTTCGTAACAGAGTATAAACCGAAAAGATGGGACAGAATCAGAAGAGTCTGTACACGCCTGAATTAGAGAAAGATTCTTGCGGTACGGGGCTTATCGCTAATTTGAATGGAAACAAAACACATCAATTGGTCGAGGATGCCTTGACGATGCTCACCAATATGGAACATCGTGGTGCTTGTGGTGCAGAGCCAAATACAGGAGATGGTGCTGGTATTTTAACGCAAGTTCCGCATGAATTTTTTAAGAAAAAGTGTAGTCAGATTGGGTTTGAGTTACCTGAATTTGGCAAATACGGCATAGGTGTCGTGTTTTTTCCGGCCGACCGAAATTTACGTAGCCAGTGTAGGGTTTTATTTAATGATTACATCGACGAGATTGGCTTTGATTTATTAGGCTATCGCAAAATTCCAACTGATCACGAAGAGGTAGGCGAATCAGCGGTTGCCGTGGAGCCACGTATGGAGCAGGTTTTTGTGCAGCCCAAAGCAGAAATGGAGCCAAAAGCCTTGGAACGCCGCTTGTATGTTTTACGAAAGTATGCGACACATAACATTCACAAGACCTTTCCGCAGTCGAGAGATGATTTTTACTTACCCTCCTTTTCTTATAAAACAGTGGTTTACAAAGGTCAATTGACCACCTATCAGCTTCGTCCGTACTTCCCTGATTTGCAGGATGAAATGTATAAATCAGCCATTGCTTTGATTCACTCTCGTTTTTCTACGAATACGATTCCGAAGTGGAAATTAGCGCAGCCTTTTCGATATATCGCGCATAACGGGGAGATCAATACCATTACTGGAAATACGAATTGGTGGAAATCAAAGGAATGCCTGTTAAAGTCGGTATGGTTTACAGATGATGAATTGGAGCAACTATTTCCGATATGCGGTGAAGCATTATCTGATTCTGGTAATTTTGATAACGTACTGGAATTCTTGGTGTTGAGTGGATTTAGTCTACCACATGCTTTGATGATGATGATACCAGAAGCCTGGCAGGAGAGTAAGTTTATGGCAGATTATAAGCGCCATTTTTACGAATACCACAAGACAATGATGGAACCATGGGATGGTCCGGCTTCTATTTGTTTTACCGATGGTATTTTGGTGGGAGCGACTTTAGATCGCAATGGTCTGCGTCCGTCTAGGTATTGCCTTACGGCAGATAATACGCTGGTTGTTGCTTCGGAAGCTGGAGCACTTCGTATTGATCCTGCGAAGATTGTGCAGAAGGGGCGTTTGCAGCCTGGAAAAATGCTTATTGCTGATCTGGATGAACATCGAATAATAGGCGATGAAGAGTTAAAAGAAGTGATATGTCAGCGTTTGCCTTACGGCGAATGGCTGGAAGACAATAGGATTAGTTTGAAAAAATTGCCGGAAACGGGGCTTACTCAGCTGGGGCTGGATGAAGCCACCCTTTTCCGCTTGCAGCAACTATATGGCTACACCAAAGAAGATTTAAAGGTCATAATCGGGCCGATGATTGAAGCGGGCAAAGACCCGATTGGATCAATGGGTGCTGATACGCCGCTGGCGGCTTTATCGCATCAGTCACAACATTTGGCCAATTATTTCAAGCAATTATTTGCGCAAGTGACCAATCCACCGATTGATCCGATTCGAGAACGTTCGGTAATGTCATTATTTGCGATGTTGGGCGGAGGGGACAATATTTTGGATACCAATCCAGAACGTGCCAAGTTTATCCATCTCGATCGGCCAATATTGACAAATGAAGAGATGAATCAGGTGAAAAATATTAATCATCCTGATTTCAGATCAGGTCTGATAGATATCGTTTTTCGGGCTGATGACCAGAAGGGGCGTTTGCATGCAGCCATTGACCATATCTGTGCAGTTGCAGAAGATTTGACTCGAAATGGGGCCAATATATTGGTGTTGTCGGATAAAAATGCAGACATCTATCATGCGCCGATCCCTTCTTTATTAGCGGTAGGGGCAGTACATCATCATTTGATCAGAACAGGACTTAGGAGTGCTACTTCTCTAGTGATTGAAACGGGTGATGCTCGTGAGACGCATCATTTCGCTACTTTGATTGGTTATGGAGCCAGTGCTATCAATCCCTATTTGGCATTTGCGAGTATTGCAAGTTTGAAAAAGAAAGGCTTTTTCAAAGAAGAAAAACCAATGGAAGCCTTAATTGAAAGTTATGTGAAGGCAATTGGTAAGGGGTTATTGAAGATTATGTCCAAAATTGGAATTTCGACTTTACAATCTTACCAAGGCGCACAGACTTTTGAAGCATTAGGTATACATGAAGAAGTGGTAGAACGATGTTTTAAAGGTACTATTTCCAGGATTCAAGGGGTTGATTTTGACGGAATAGCTAAAGAAGTTTTGAGTCGACATCAGCAGGCATTTCCGAAAAAGCGTGTTCCGCATCAACGCTTGGATGTTGGAGGCGTATTTCAGTGGAAACGAAGAGGAGAAGATCACTTGTTTAATCCGCAGACGATTCATTTGTTACAATATGCAACCCGAAAAGGGGACTATGAATCGTACAAAAAATATGCAAAACTAATCAATCAACAAACAGAAAAAGCATTGACTTTGAGAGGTTTGTTGACTTTCCGTAAAGGGCAAGCCATTCCATTAGATGAAGTAGAATCCGTGGATTCGATTTGCAAGCGATTTGCTACTGGGGCGATGTCATTTGGATCTATATCGCATGAAGCGCATGCTACTTTAGCAATTGCTATGAACCGTATTGGCGCCAAGAGTAATAGTGGAGAAGGCGGAGAAGACGAAGTGCGATTTGCCACTAAGGCAAACGGTGATTCGGAGCGTTCCGCAATTAAGCAGGTCGCATCGGGGCGTTTTGGTGTAACCAGTAATTATTTGGCTAATGCAGAGGAAATTCAGATCAAGATGGCACAAGGTGCCAAGCCAGGTGAAGGAGGACAATTGCCGGGGCATAAGGTAGATGACTGGATTGGCCGAGTACGTCATTCAACACCAGGTGTTGGGTTGATTTCTCCGCCACCTCATCACGATATATATTCGATTGAAGATTTGGCTCAATTGATTTTTGATTTGAAGAATGCCAATCAGAATGCACGTATTAATGTAAAGTTGGTTTCCAAAGCTGGTGTTGGGATTATAGCTTCAGGGGTTGCCAAGGCACATGCGGATGCCATTTTGATATCGGGGCATGACGGTGGTACGGGAGCCTCTCCAATTACTTCGATCCGGCATGCCGGATTGCCGTGGGAGTTGGGTTTGGCCGAATCACATCAAACATTGGTTAAGAATAAGCTAAGAGATAGAGTGGTATTACAGACCGATGGTCAGATACGCACAGGTCGTGATCTGGCCATCGCTACTCTGCTTGGTGCAGAAGAATGGGGGGTAGCTACCGCCGCCTTGGTGGTTGAAGGTTGTATAATGATGCGGAAGTGCCACATGAATACCTGTCCGGTAGGTATTGCGACACAAGACAAGGATTTGCGTAAGCGATTTACTGGTGACCCGGAGCATGTGATTCGTTTTTTCCGTTATCTGGCTCAAGACTTAAGAGAGATCATGGCAAAATTAGGTTTCCGGAATATCAATGAAATGGTCGGTAAAGTGGAGATGTTGAAACTAAAAACCGACATTCAATACTGGAAATACAAGAAGCTGGATTTAAGTCCGATACTATACAAAGAGCCTGCTGATGAAAGCATTGGGCAGCATAAAAAGGTAGCACAAGACCATGGCATTGATAAAGTACTGGATCGAAAACTGATTCGGCATGCGCAGCATGCACTGGAGCAAGGTAAAGCCGTACAATCGGAATTTCCGATTTTGAATACGGACAGAGCTGTTGGCACCATGCTTTCGCATGAAATATCGAGCCGATACGGCAGTAAAGGCTTGCCGGACGGGCTAGTGAAGTATCGCTTTCGCGGAAGCGCAGGGCAGAGTTTTGGTGCTTTTGCAGCAAATGGGTTAGAATTTATACTTGAAGGCGAAGCGAATGATTATTTCGGTAAAGGACTATCTGGAGCACGTTTGATTGTGGTTCCGGATCGGGAAGCTACTTTTCAGGCGCATGAAAACATCATTATCGGCAATGTGGCCTTTTACGGTGCAACATCTGGCGAAGCATACATTCGAGGCATGGCTGGCGAGCGATTTGGTGTACGAAACTCTGGTGTACAGGCCGTAGTAGAAGGCATTGGTGATCATGGATGTGAATACATGACCGGAGGCTTGGTGATCAATCTTGGGCAGACGGGTGATAATTTTGCTGCCGGAATGAGTGGCGGAATGGCTTTCGTACATGATGTTGATGGCCTGTTTAAGGATAAAGTCAACCTTGGAATGGTAGACCTAGATCCGATGGAAGAAGAAGATTACGAATTAGTCCGAAAGATGATACGGAACCACTTTAGTTACACGAGTAGTCAGTTGGCATTAGAGATATTGAATGCGTGGGAGGAATACAAGATGAAATTTATAAAAGTGATGCCAAGAGATTATAAGGCGGTGTTGGAACGCAAAAATGAGAAAGCATCGATTGTGATTAAGGAAGCCGTATTGGCAGACTAGATTATTGAATTATCAGAAAGAAGAAAGATGGCAGATCCTAAAGGTTTTTTAAAATATGCAAGACATACACCTGAAGCGCGAGATGTAAAAGAGCGCGTAAAAGATTATCGGGAGATTTACGAAGAATTTCCGAAGGAAAAAACGGTAGAGCAGGCAGCTCGATGTATGGATTGCGGTGTACCATTTTGTCATAATGGTTGTCCATTAGGCAATATTATTCCTGAGTTTAATGATGCTGTTTATGAAGAAGACTGGAAGCAAGCATTTGAGATATTAAGCAGCACCAATAATTTTCCGGAATTTACGGGGCGGATTTGTCCGGCACCATGTGAAGAAGCTTGTGTGCTGGGCATTAATCAACCTGCGATAGCGATTGAGCATATTGAAAAGTCAATTGCAGAGGTCGCTTTTGAGAAAGGGTATATTCGGCCTCAGCCGCCGACTTTACGCACAGGAAAGAAAGTAGCAGTAATTGGTTCTGGGCCAGCAGGTTTGGCGGCAGCCGTACAATTGAATAAAGCAGGGCATAGTGTAACGGTCTATGAGCGTGCTGATCGTCTAGGTGGATTGTTGCGGTATGGCATCCCTGATTTTAAGTTGGAAAAGTGGGTCGTAGAGCGTCGTATTGCTTTAATGGAAGCAGAAGGTATTCGTTTCAAGACGAGTACTGAAGTTGGGATAGATGTTGATGCGAATCAACTATTAGCGGACTATGATGCTATGGTTTTGTGTGGAGGTTCAACAATTCCAAGAGATCTACCGATTCTAGGTAGAGCGTTGGATGGTGTTCATTTTGCGATGGATTTTCTGACTCAGAATAACAAACGAGTTGCCGGCGATCCACTCAATGATGTTGAGCCTTTGGTGGCCACGGAAAAAAATGTCTTGGTAATTGGTGGAGGTGATACCGGAGCTGATTGTGTGGGTACCTCAAATCGGCATAAGGCAAAATCCGTTACCCAAGTGGAGCTAATGTCGAAGCCACCGGCTGGGCGAGATCCATTAGTTTGGCCTAATTGGCCAATGGTGTTACGGACATCTTCCTCCCATGTAGAAGGCTGTGAGCGAGAATGGTCGATTATGACCAAGCGGTTTATTGGCGATAAAAAAGGTAAGTTAAAAGCGGTAGAGTTAGTAGAAATTGAGTGGAAGAAAGACCCTGAAAGCGGTAAATATTCTTTTGTAGAGTTACCAGATACGATTCGAGAAATTCCATGTGAATTAGCTTTATTGGCGATAGGATTTGTACATCCACAATTTGAAGGAATGTTGGAGCAATTGGGCGTAGAGATAGATGAGCGAGGGAATGTATGTGATGAGGGCTATCAGACCAATATAGCGCAAGTATTTGTTGCAGGAGATATGCGTCGTGGGCAGTCATTAGTCGTTTGGGCGATTGCAGAAGGCCGCGAAGCGGCTCGATCTGTAGATGCTTTTTTGATGGGCGAAACCACTTTGGAAGCCAGAGATACTTCCATGATGACGGTATAAAGAAAATTTGCTTTTTTGTAGTTTCGCATAAAAAAGATGGCGATTGGTATTATCGTTACGGATCGGGATACCGCTCCATTAAAGCAAGCGATACAGAATAAAATTCCGGATGTACCTGTTTGGGTATATCCATCCATACCTGATAAATCGAAGGTAGAAATGTTAGTGGTTTGGAAACAGCCAAAAGCTATTTTGGGGGAGTTTCCAAACCTGAAATTAGTCAGTTCACTCGGTGCTGGTGTTGAGCACTTGCTAAATGATCCTCATTTGCCGAAAGGCGTACCCATCACAAGAATTGTAGATCCACAACTAAGTTTATCAATGCAACGGCATGTTTTGCTGAGTGTATTACATTTCCATAAACGTTGGGGAGACTATGCCTTACAGCAATCGCGTCAGCAGTGGCAGGTGCCGGAGCCACCGGAACGAAAAGTCCGGATAGGTATATTGGGCGTTGGCGCTTTGGGCCAGGCCGTTGGTGCGTACCTTTTACAAGCCGGTTTTGACGTTTTAGGCTACAGCCGAACCAGAAAAGCGCAGACTACTTTCCCGGTATGGGATGCGCAATCGTATGCGTTGACTGCTTTCGCTAAACAGATCAATGTTTTGGTTTGCCTTCTACCGAATACTGCTCAGACACAGGGTATTTTGTCGGCTTCGCTTTTTCAGGCTTTACCTATGGGGAGTTGTCTGATCAACGTTGGCAGAGGTGTACAATTGGTGGAGTCCGATTTG
>JALEHC010000474.1 GCA_022763215.1 Saprospiraceae bacterium | reverse complement strand
TGAATACAAGTTCGGATGTGTATTTGAGCAATGGCATTGCCCGCTTCAAGGTGGCCGATAATGCATTTGTACGTCACTTCCGCATTCAAAATGAAAGTCGCGAAGCGTTCAAGCTAACAAATACAGATGTCGAACAAGGCCGCGATAGCAATTATCAGGGCTTTACCATCGATTTGGGTGGTCGTATTGTGCGTAACAATATTAGCTCTGAGCAGCAGGGAAGTGGTGCTAATACCAATATGTATGGCGTGTACTTGGGCAATGGCGATCAGCATATCGACAATCAGTCGTTTATGGATCATGCATCGGCTCACTGTACAAGTAATGAGCTTTACAAAGGAATTTTGACAGATAAAGCAAGAGGTGTTTTCAATGGTAAAGTAATGGTGCGAAAAGATTCGCAGAAGATCAATGCTTTCCAGCAAAATAGTAGCCTTGTGCTGACGCAGACGGCTGTGATGGATACGAAACCACAGCTAGAAATTTATGCGGATGATGTGCGCTGTAGTCACGGTGCCACCATCGGGCAACTAGACGAAAAGTCGGTGTTTTACTTGCGTTCTCGCGGTTTGACGGATAGTGCGGCCAGAGCCATGCTACAACATGCTTTTGTGCTGGAAGTATTGGAGAACATCAACAACGAAGCTTTGTACAATCATGTAGAAAGCCTGATTGAGCAGAAGTTTGCTGAAAACCAGTAAACTCGTCTTGCTGATCCGGTTTGCTTACGCAAACTGTAAAATAGAATTAACATGAGTGAAACGATATTAAAGCCAGACACTACTTTCGATGTAGAGGAGTTGCGGAAGGAATTTCCGCTCCTCTCCACGGAAATGAATGGCCATCCGATCGTATTTCTGGACAGTGCGGCTTCCAGCCAAAAACCACAAGTCCTGATTGACTCGATCGATCATTATTATAAAAATTTGCACGCCAACGTTCACCGTGGCGTTTATCAACTTAGCCAAGAAGCGACTCATGCTCATGAGGAAGGTCGTAAACGGATTCAAAAGTTCATCAACGCGGGTTCTGACAAGGAAATCATCTTTGTGCGTGGAACAACGGAGGGGATTAACTTAGTGGCGTCTTCATTTGGACGAAAGTACCTGAAAGAAGGCGATGAAGTGTTGATCTCGGCTATGGAACACCATTCTAACATTGTGCCTTGGCAGCTTGCTTGTGAGCAGTCGGGAGCGCAAATAAAGGTCATTCCGGTAAATGATGAGGGCGAGTTGATCATGGAAGAATTTGATCGTTTGCTCACAGAAAAGACAAAAATTGTATCGGTTGTGCATGTTTCAAATGCATTGGGTACAATTAATCCAGTAAAAGAAATTATTGAGAAGGCACACGCCAAAGGCGTGCCCGTATTAGTCGATGGCGCACAGTCTATTCCACACATGAAAGTGGATGTCCAAGACTTGGACGCTGATTTCTACACCTTTTCAGGGCATAAGATGTTTGGCCCAACCGGAATTGGTATTCTATACGGTAAGGAAAAATGGCTAAATGAAATGCCTCCTTATCACGGCGGCGGTGAAATGATCAAAACGGTCACTTTCGAGAAAACGACTTACAATGAACTGCCGTTCAAATTTGAAGCGGGTACACCGGACATAGAAGGTTCTATCGGTATTGGCGTAGCTGCCGAGTATATCGAAAAAATCGGTCAGGAGAATATTGCTCGCTATGAGCACGAACTGTTGGAGTATGCTACGGAGCAGTTGAGCCAGATTGAAGGTTTGCGCATTGTCGGTACAGCAAAGAATAAGGCAAGTGTGGTTTCTTTTTTGATAGACGGAACGCACCCTTATGACGTAGGTACTATCTTGGACAAACTGGGTATTGCTGTCCGTACCGGACACCACTGTACGCAGCCTCTGATGGACCGCTTTGGTATACCGGGCACAGTGAGAGCATCCTTCGCATTTTATAATAATAAAGCTGATATTGATCGCCTTGTAGAAGGGGTGAAACGTGCCGCAAAAATGTTGAGATAAGACATGGCAAAAAGTATACAGGAATTACAAGATGAGATTATAGACGACTTTTCGCTGTTTAGTGATTGGATGGAAAAGTATGAGTACATCATCGATCTGGGAAAAAGTCTGCCACTCATCGACGAAAAATACAAAGACGAAGAGCACTTGATCAAAGGCTGTCAAAGCCAAGTATGGTTGCATGCTGATAAGCAAGGAGAGGAAGTGGTGTTCACCGCCGATAGTGATGCGGTAATCACAAAAGGTATTATTTCTCTGCTGATTCGAGTATTGTCTAACCAAACACCTGATCATATCAAAGATGCAGATTTGTATTTTATTGATAAAATCGGATTGAAAGAGCATTTGTCACCGACCCGTTCCAATGGTTTGGTCAGTATGATTAAGCAAATGAAACTCTATGGGTTGGCGCTTTCGCAAATGCAAACTAAATAAAGTAGTGCAGTTATGAGAGATGTAAAAGCCATGGAAGAAGAAATAATTAAAGCCATAAAAACCGTGTACGACCCGGAAATTCCGGTAGATATATATGAGCTAGGACTCATCTATGAGATCAACATTAAAGATGATGGTGTGGTTTTTGTCAAAATGACGCTCACCACTCCGATGTGTCCGGTAGCCGATTCTTTGCCGATGGAAGTACAAGAAAAAATCATGGCCGTAGAAGGGGTAAAAGATGTGGATTTGAGATTGGTCTTCGACCCACAGTGGAACAAAGAAATGATGAGCGAGGAAGCTCAGTTTGCCCTGGATATGTTTTAAAACAAACAAAGAACTTAGTCGCAATGAAAATTTCTGCCCAAGATGAATATGGCCTTCGCATTTTGCTCCGTCTCGCCGAAGATGGCAATGATGAAGGTATGAGTATTTCCCAACTGAGTGAAGTGGAAGGCTTGTCGGCCTCTTATGCCGCTAAACTCACCCGCACACTGCGCATGGCGGGCCTGATTCAGAGTAATCGAGGCCAAAAAGGTGGCTATGTCTTATCTAAGCCAGCCAATGAAATTACAGTTAAAGAAGCAATTCATGCGTTGGATGGGGCATTGTATGATTCTTCTTTTTGTGATTCTCATACAGGGTCAGTCAAGTTTTGTACCAATTCTGTAGACTGTTCCGTGCGATCACTTTGGAAGATCGTTCAGATCTCCGTCGATCGTGTCTTGGAACAAGTAACACTGGAAGATTTGCTGTCGAATGAAAGAGAATCAAAAAATGCTTTACAGCAAATTTTGGAAGAAACCAGCGCATATCTGTACAAAACACCTTCTTAAAAGCTATTGCCTTTGCGGCCAATGCAAGGCAGGTAGCTACTCGTGACCAAAACTAAACAAACTGTCGAGGCGGAAGCAAATCATCCGTCAACGCAAAAAATAAATCGTACATCAGTATTTGCCATCGGTAGATACTGATTTTTTTTGGGGGGGATAAGTCCAAAATGGGGTAATTACTTTTGAGAGTATTCTCTCTCAATCAATTTCTTGAAAACCCAAAGAAAACATGACGCTGAAGAATCTATTCGTCCTTTTATTGAGCTTCCTCACTTTTTATGCCTGTGACGACCAAAAACCAGAAGAAGATTGTCCGACTATTACCTACACGGATTCAACCATTGAAATTTTGACCCTGGGCGATTCACGAGTCGAAGGTGCGCGACCTGAATTTGAAAGTTACCGGTACGAATTATGGAAATTATTTGTTGAGAACAATTGGAATATTGATCTTATCGGTAGCCAGGAAGATGATGGGGCTTACGCCAAATTTCAGGATTTGTGCTTCGACAACGACCATGAAGGCACCGGCGGTGCCACCACTTCTGATATTTTAGCTACGCTCGACCAAGTTACTTTCGAAAAAATTCCTGAAATCGTTTTGTTAGGTATTGGTGGAAATGATGCAACAACTACTACTTCTACACCAGCAGAAATAACAGATCGAATTGAAATGATCATTGAAAAACTCCGTCAGCTCAATTCGGAAGTCATCATTTTTGTAGAACAAATCGCGCCCGGGCGCTCGGATTTTATGACAGCTGAACTCACGGAAGACTTCCTCGAATTCAATAGCCTTGTAGCCACAATGGCCACCAATCAAAACACTATGACGTCTCCCGTGATTGCCATCGATATGAGCGAAGATTGGTCTGATAGCTATATGGCTGATCTTGTGCATTACAACGAAGCAGGTGCAAAGGTGGTCGCAGAGCGATACTACCAAGCCATCAAAGCCTATCTGATGCCTTAGGCCTAGTTGGCAAATTTCCCGAACCTGTCCGCCGAATGGCGTGAAGGGAAAAAAAGAAGAGCGTAGCACAAATGCACTACGCTCTTTTTTTATGACTTGATTGATTTACCGAAAGGTAAAAGCAGCAAGAAAATTACTTCTTCACCACTTTCAACAAACGAGTAATACGCTGATCAACCAAACGAATAAAGTAGGTGCCAGAAGGATACGCTACCAAAGATACCAAGCCGGTATATGTGCCATCGTACTTGGTGATTTTGCTGGACTGAATCAGCTTACCATTTGCATCATAAATCTCAAATGGAAGGAATGTACTGCTGTTTTGTAGCCCTTTAACATTGACACGAACAACGCCCTCCGTTGGATTCGGGAACAACTCAATCAGGTGACCAAAAGATACCTCCGAACTATTCGTCTGTAGGTCAACAAACACATCAATTGATTTTTGACAACCAATACCGTCTTCGACGATGATCGTATAATCACCTGTAGACAAGTTGGTGAAAATAGAATCTTGCTGGAACGTCTGTCCACCATCAATACTATAGGTGTAAGGAGGATTGCCACTGTTGACAATTACCGTAATCTGGCCAGTCATAGTACCAGATTCCATTTCATTGATCACCTCTGCCATCAATTCTACGGCACAAACCGGAACATTAGCGTCAATAGTGATATCACAACCAGCAGCATCGCTAATCGTAATGGTGTAATCACCTGCCGGAAGATTATCGAATAAAGGAGTGTCCTGGAAGTTCTCTCCGTCGATGCTGTAGCTAAATGGCTCAATACCGCCTGTGGTTTCCACCAAAATAGAACCATCGCCTGCACCTGCTTCGCTTTCTGGCGAAGAGAAGGTTTCACCAGCAACAGAACAGCTGAACGTTGCACAAAACTCGGTTGATTCTATATCACCAAACTCCCCTGAATCGAGCAAAAGTGGCTGATCATCTGCATCCAGAATAGAATAATTACCCTCGCCAAATCCACAGCAAATACCATCGCCATAAGAATCAAAGATCGTGAAGGTATAGCAAGCTTCCGGATCAAGGCAAAGCTCTTCTACAAACAAAGTTGCTTCCTCCGCATACGGACCACCGCTAAAAATGACCTCCCCTACTTCATTCGTAACTTCCCAAGTCGTTTCGGAAGGATAGTCATCGGTAAGGATATTCAGGTATACAGGTGCGCCATTGGTAATGGCTTCAAAATCACGGAAAAAGATATTGTTGCTGTTGTCGTCATCTGCTTGTCCATTAGGGCCGGAGGCCGCAACAGCCAGTGTGTTGGTACCATTCAGTAGGTCGCCGAAGTCAAATGGAATGCTGATCCCTTCATTGGGTGCAATCGGATCACCTTCGTAAGTGAATAAAGGCAGGTCTGTACCATTCAACTGAATATTCAGATTAAAATTAAACAGGGTATCTGCACCAAAGTTAAATACCAACACTTCACTGGAAATCGAATCATCGCAAGGTGCTTCATCAAGTCCCAGCACATCGAGTACCCCAATATCATTTCTGGTAAGTTTAGAAATCGCTATACGAAGGGTATCATTGAAAGGAGCTTGATCAGTATCCAGACCAGTGAATATTTTGAATTCATATTCTTGAATTACCGACATATCTACGGTTGGTGTAAATGTATGTTGGTAAGTACTATCAGGTGCTAATTCGAATTCGATAGTGTCGATAACTGCAGGGCCATCTTCAAAAATATAGCCTACACGGAACATATACTGTGTATCCAGACCAAAGTTCTGGATTTCAATAGCTACTTCTTCGGCTTCCGCCAAATCTGGTGAATCTTGTGGTGTAAGCAAAGCCGTTGGCCCAATGTCGATAGTATCACGAGCAATCTGGAATGCGATAATGCGCGTTTCCCAGCCATTTGCGCCCATGTATTCGCCAGTGTACCAAAATGTTTTATCATCTGCTGGGTCGATCGCCATCTTCGCATAATCACCAAAACGAGAACCCGGAACATTAGACTGACCTTCAACCGCTACGACTTCTTCTACCGTCATTTCACCAAGTGGGTCACTGGCACGACGACCCGTAATACGAATACCCGGAAATTCATCCAAGCTGGAAACAGAGTACCCAAGGGCAATATTTCCGTTGCCATCCATGGCAATACCCCCCATAAAACGGTGTAGACCATCATCTGGTGCGTAAGTACCTTCCTGATAAACACTCCAATCTTCACCAGCTGTACGGCGCAATTCTACCCAGCGAATACCAGAAAGTTCATCGCCTGTTACATCCGTAATGAAATTCAAGACTATCGATTCGTGGCTACCGAAATTGCGGTAGTGCGACTGATTCATGATCACCTCCGGCAAACCGTCAATACCATTTCCGTTAGGTTGTGGAATACAAGCAAATCCAAAACCAGGAGCTGCACAAGGATTTGTGTCAAACGGACTTGTCGGAATGCTCAAGTTTGTAACTGAAGTGTTATTGGGATCATTCCAGTCGATATTGACCGTCCACATTTCGATTTGATCCTGCATAGCATCTCCCCATGAATCATCATTCAATCCCAAAATAATTGGGTTATCATCAACCGGAGGATTTTGGCCAGACCAATCTACAGGTGTTGCTACTTGAAAACCTGGGCCACTGCCAATACCCGGCAAGGTCAAACGCTGAATAGGCACTACCTCATCACCATTGAGTATACAGTCCCGATTGATCAAATAAACAGGGTAGTTGCTTGGTCCTTGCTCATTGGTAGTTACCACAAAGGCATTAGACCAAAGCGAATATTTAGGATAATCCGGGAAATTAGGTGTACCAAAATTATAGGCCGTCCAAGTATCCAGCGGATCATCCGTATCTGAAATGGCAAACAAAAGTTGGTTGCCACTTGGAAATTCTGTCAAAATCCAACGATCAAATTCCTGATCGTAAATCACAATGGGATCACCAGCAGACGAGAAGCCAAGGCTACTCCACAAGGTGTTGAAGGCGATTGGCTCACTGAGTTCCATGCCTTCTTTATCGTGTACCTGGAAGTAGGAAGCATTCAATACCTGTACGTAGTATTTGCTACCCACATCGCCGTCTGGATCTGGAGGCGTCGCCCCTGCAAAATCCTGACCAATACCATCTTTATTGACAAGGGGCTCCACGACGAGGCCATTGTCGCGTGTTGTCCACTGACGAATCGGGTCGGGCCCTTGTGGCAACGCATTGGGGTTGACCTGTGGGCGTGTACGTCGACCAGAAAAGTTAGGGATTTCACGACGTTTGTCTTTTGCTGTTTTACGCTTTTCCGGTGTCGCCCCCTTCAGGTTGACCAAGCTCCGGACAGGAGGAGTAGTACCGATTTTTTCGGCATAAGTGACTTCTACGGTTGCCTGCACCGACTGCGATTGCTGGGCCGATACGAGGAAAGTAGTGCATAGGAAAACGAGTAGTAAAATGTTGTTCTTCATATAATTCCGATTTTATTGATAGGCGTTATGATTACATTGCCGAAAACCATAATAGCTATAGCTTTGGACCATATAATCCAACAAAAACATTGTATTAATCTTTACAAATAGGATGATGTGAAATTCTCGACGGGTAATTTGTTGCCAAATGTACTATTATCTACCAATTATCTCTGCCACAAGATTGTAAAGCGTAATCTCCT
>JALEHC010000076.1 GCA_022763215.1 Saprospiraceae bacterium | reverse complement strand
GTTGTATCGCTTTCGCGAAATCCTCATACTGATCGGCAATACAAGCCATGTTTCTAAAGTCGTCCAAATCACCAAAGTTGGTACTCACAACAGGCTTTCCAGCAGCCAGATATTCATTGATCTTTAGTGGATAAATTCCGGCTGTAAGTTCATTTTTCACAAATGGGATTAATCCCAGATCAAATGCCTGAATAAAATTGTGGAGCTGATTTGGTGCTTGTGGGCCTAAGAGATAAACATTGTCATGCTTACGCAAATGCTCTGCACCTTCCGGATAAGTAATCCGACCAACAAAAACGAAGCCCAGATTTGGAAATTGCTTGGCACAATATTCGAGCAACTTATAATCAAGACGATGATCTACTGAACCAATATAACCGACGATATGCTGGTGTTTGTCATGATATTCCTGCAAAGGAAAAGCATCTGCTTTTTTGCTGAAAAGCGAAAAATTAACGCCATTTTTCACGACAAAGCAATTGTTATTCAGTGATTTTTTACGCTCATAAAGAGTAGATGAACTGGTGATGATTCCGTCTGTTAGTGGCGCAAACTGTGCTTCGAGACGGGCGCCATGATTTTTGGTCCATTCTGCTGCTCCGATCTCATCATAACAATAGTACAGGAGCAATTTTTCGTTTAGTTTTCCACGTAAGTGGCGCCCCAAAAATGGATTAAATGCATTGATGACGATGGGGTTTTCCATTTGTAATTGCTTCATAGCCTGAAGAATAGCTCTTTTTATTTTGGGCATGTTAAGCGCATTCATGCGGTCGTATAAGCCTTCTTTTTTGAGCCAATTAATGGGGAGAATAGGAGGGAGGGTCAATACATGTACTTGACCACCAGCACTTAGGGGCAAGGTACGCAAGCGGGGTTCAAGACCCAAAATCCGACGGTACGGCACCTCTTTACCGCGCATGCCATCCAGCACATCTTTATATGTATAGGCATAGTCGACGTACAGCAAATTGTTAGTTTTAGCCAGTTCAGCCATAAGCTGTACGGTTGACTTTAGGTATTTGCCTTCCCAGGTTGGAAAAGCGCAGCACACGATGGATTCGTTTGTTAACATTACATAAGGGCTTTACGGGTGAAAAATTCCATTTTGACCGCTTTTTTGACCCATCTTCTCAGCCATGACCGCTTTCGCGGAACTTCACCCAGGCTATATTCGATATAATCAACCTGAGCAGCATTGAGGATCATTAGTGGAGTGTCATTGATGGATCGGGTAAAAATTTCCATTCCCTTTCGGTCAGCAGAGTTCCAGGCGCGGTTGGCTCGGGCAACGATCAGCGAAAGATGAGCGTCACGCGTCAACTGAATCGGGAATTGGGTGCCGATCAGGCCAGGGAGTTCGAGGAGGATGTAATCAAATTCATTTTCCTCACCCGGTTTGATGAGGTGATTGAACGCCTCGTATCGTTGAAATTCTTTGCTTGTGTTGTAGTATCGGTTATGTGGATGGTTGCTCATAAAGCCAAAACGGCTTTTGATTTGTTCCATATTATTGTTTTCGCGCGGATAGCGCAGGAGTACTTTGTAGCCTAGTTTTCGGAGTTCTTCTGCAACAACCAAGGCAACAAAAGATTTGCCTTCCTCTGGTCGAGTACTGGCAAAGTTGATGGTAATCGGTCGACGATTATCACTATGATCCTTAATTTCGAGATTGACATTCTGGATCAATTGGTCCATTGCCTTTTGGCGAATTACCGGAAAATTGATGCCTTTCGATTCTTTGAATTGAGGTGGAAACTTCGGCAGCGTACTTATTACTTTCATACCGGTAACATTACCGGCTCTGACAGGATCTCGAAGTGAATTATCCAGAAATTCCATCGCAATGATGATACCGAGGGTCAGGACTAAACCTGCCATAAATGCCACGATAACTAGTATTAAGCGCTTAGAAGACTGGGGTCGAACGGGGAAAAATGGCTCATCAAAGATTTTAAGATTAGTGGCCATCAATAAATTGAAACGGTGCAATAAGGCTTGGTTATAGGAATGCAGGTTTTCGAGGTAAGCTCTTTCTGCCACGTCAATTTCTCGTTCGATTCGCTTCAATTGGGAGCCCCACGGAGCAAATTTGCTATAGATTTCCTCAAATTCACGCTTACGGTTGTTGATAACATCCAGCCGGGCATTTGCTTCTTCCAGACTAATGATCTGGCTGAGCCACTGTGTCAATAAATTTTTGATTTCGATCCCTTCGGGGGTTCTGGCGACAGCAAACGTATTGGCAGCCTCATTGGCAATACGTTTTTTGAGAATATCCATCTCATTGCGCCATTGGCTTTCCTTGGGATCATACATTTGAGCGGTGGAATCAAGAGAGATAACTTCAAACTTTGCAATTTTACCTGCCAGGTCAGAGATTTCGTCTCGGTATTGAGTGATCCGCTCGTTGATATCTGGTAAGTTGACGCGGGTTTCGAGTTTGCTTTCCAGGTTTTTTATAGTTGAATCGGCGGCAGCGATTTTCATTTCTTCTTTGAAAAACAATTCGTCCAGGTCTTCTTTTTTGGCGGCTATAAAACGCGTTTGTTCGTAGTAGTTGATGATTTTATTGTTCACCCGAAATGATAGCAATTGATCTTCGACTGCTTTCAACTTGGTAGCCGATTTTTTGACCGCTTCTTCGAAAAAAGCGACCACATCATTCGACATACCTCTTTTGGAGAGCTTATGTTTTTCAATAAAAATATTGGTGAGTAAAATGAGCGTTTGTTGACAAACGCCCGGATCGACAGCTGTGTAGGTAAAGCGTATCATATCACTTTTACCTTCTCTGGTAACTTTGATTGTTGCTAATTGCTCAATGCCAAAAAACTCATGGTCGGAATAAAGCGTTTCGAAAATGATGTTTTCATCACCTCGGTCTCGCCATTGGTAAACATTGGCCAGTGTGTTTTCGTAAGAATCGTAATCGACGACTTGTTCCCAAACCTGAGGAGTGAGGTGTTCGCGAAGGTCGTAAAAGTTTTCATCCTGAATGAGTACCGAATCTGGTTCACGTATCATGAGGTATTTGGCCAATAATTTGGCGCCAAGCTCCTCGTGTGTCTCATAAGCTCCGGCAAGGCTAAGGAGGTTTTCGAGTTCGTTATTGGTTTTGGCGAAGTCGATTCGAGCCCCCATACTACTTTCGATATTGTAGCCAGATACCAGCCCAGTGTTGATGACCGTGTAGGATGTATATTGTTTCTTTTGGTTACGTGTTGCATAAAATACAAGGCCTCCCATAATGAAGGCGGCAAGCATCATCAACCAAAGATGTTTTCTTACCAGTCTTAAAAACTGAATAATATTCATGAAATACCCTAGTTTTTGTTTCTTCTAATGGAAGTACCCACCAACTCTTCTAGCATTTGGTAGGCCATTTTGGCGGTGTTTTTCGCTTTTAATAATTCTTCTTTGGCCGCAGTTGTTTTAGACAATAAGGTAGTGTATTCGGAAGCTGGATAATTACCTTCTTTAAAGTACTTTTCGGTAATTTTTAGTGCCAGTTCGTTAGACTCTACCAAGTCTGCTTTTATTTCAATGAGTTGCAGGGCAGTCATGAGCATGTGGTATCTACGGATGACTTCTTCGCGTAGGCCAAACTCAATACCTTGTTTACGAATTTTAGCTTTTTCTATTTCCAGTTTGGTGATTTGGGTTTTGTCGCGCTGATTGACAATATCTGCCGGACTTAATCTAAGCTGGAAGCCAAAGTTGTAAAATGAGTTGGTTCGATTGACAAGGAGATAATTGACGGTAGCACCATCATTATTTTCATCCAAGAGGTTGGTTGTGCCTCTGTTCCAGCCTGCGGTAGCCGTAAGAAGGTCTGCCCATCTTCTTTTTGAAAGGCTAGCTTCGTGGCCGCGTTGCTGAATAACGAGGTCTTGTTCCTTGAGTGCTGGAGAGTGCAAAAGTGCGAGCGCTATCAGCTCCTCCATTGGTCTGATTTCAAAGATGTCTTCTGCATCTTGATTGGGTGTATTTGTTAGTTGAGAGGTGATTGAATCAACTGCCGTTGAATCGAGTGTTGCCTGAGCATTTGCTGACAAGCCACCGAGTAGCAGCAGAAGAATCATCAGGTTTGTTTTTGTCATGATTTGTTCTTTTACCTGATTTTTCTGAAACCGGCTTTTCATATTTTTCCACAATTGTAGATGCCAGTCTTTTTTCATAAATGGTTTTTCCAGCCAATAGAAAGCAATTGCTGAAAAGACAATAATTAGAGGTACTACGATTACCATTTGCAAAAGCAAATTGACAATGTAATAATTGGTGAGTGTGATGTGTTTGGTGCCTAAAATGAGCAATTCGAGCAGTGGCAGATGAATGAGATATATGGTATAACACATGCCACCAATGATTGCAACCCAGGAAATACGGATAAACCTGCGGAAGTAATTACCCTGAAAGGCTGCTATGAATATACAAAATAAAGCAGTAGAAAACACGAGATTTTTCCAGTATTCGGTTGTCCAGGTATAAGCCATGACAAATAGTGCTACGATTGCCAGAATATCGAGCCAGCTGCTTTTGCGATCGGAGTGCCGCCAATCGAAGAGGTAAAAGTCAACCGCCAAGAAACCGATTAGGAAATGTTGCATTTGACCAAGTATGGTCATTTTATAAGGTGCAACCCACCAACCAAAGTAGTTTTGCATCGTAATAAACCCAAAGATGCTGGCGATTAAGACTGATCTTCTTAGCCACTTATTTTTGATTTGGAAAAATAGTGCCGTTAGTAGTGGAGCCAGAATATAAAACTGTATTTCGATTTCCAGCGACCAGGCAACTGGGTTGATCGGAGAGTATTCGCCGTAAGCGAAAGCATGTACATAAAAAATACTGGACAAGTAATGCAAAAACATGGCGCCAAATGCTTCATCTGTTTTGATCAACAAAACAATAAAGAAGACGGTCATCCAAATGATATAAGGTGGCTCAAGACGAGTAAGTCGTCTAATGAAATAGTCTTTCAGGCCAATTTTTCTGCCATCCATTAAATGGTATTTGGCGAAAGGAAAAGCAAGAATAAAACCACTAATCGCAAAAAACAGAAATACACCGATCGTACCCCGGCTGGCAAGAAACGCCAACTGGTCTTGTTCGACAGGTGTAGCAAACTCAATAGGTGTGTTCCGGATCATGCGTTCACTCAGGTGTTGAATGATAACAGGCAGAATGGCCAGAAAACGAAGGCCATCCACTTCCCAGATATATTTTCCGGAACTGGTAACTCTTGATAATTTGCCTTTCCAATGTTGAAGCAATGATTGTAGCATGATTAAGTATTTTAGTCGCTGCAATTTAAGATCATTGGGAGGGCGGTATTCATCTTTTCGGTTTTCGGCTATTTCGTGCAGTCCATTGGGGCGAATCGGGCAGAAATTGTAAATGTGCCGCAGCCCGAAAAGGGCATGCGACACCTTACAAAACCTCTCATTCTTTAGGCGATGTTTGCTAGTATATTTCGGCTTCCTGTCGGTAGCCTGCATTAGGCAGATACCAATCGGTAAAGGAGGTTCCTCCCGTGATTGCCCACTGCGCAAAGAAATTGTATGCTTGTGTAATTTGTTTTTTCTCTTTAGGGTATTCAAACGACTCTGTCATGTGAATGGCCCAAGGTAAGTTGGTGGCTGTCTTGTAAAACTTGCCAGTCGAAACATTCGAATCATCACTCTCTGTACCGAAGTAAGAGGTGTTTGCCAAGTTGGTCGGTGCATGATCTGGTAAGTGTACTTCTTTTTCTCGATTTCCTCCAGCAATGATAAATGGATTATAAGGAGCTCCACCTAGCAGAGAAGGATTAATCGGAGAAGCAAACTGCACTTCTACGGTAATATTTACCGGATTGACAAAAGGTGCATTGTCTTCGGTATTCATAAAGCCGCCGCCTGCACCACCGATTAGGTCATATCCATTTTCGAATACCGTGATAACCGTATTGGCTTGGCCTTCTTCCGTACCATTTGCTGCGGTATTGGTGTACCCTACGGAAAGGTTGTTTCCGGTAACGGAAAGTACATTAGACGGATCGATCGGTAGCTCAAAGGCAAAACCATTGCGCAAGCCGGCACCCATTGCTCTTAGTATGAAGTTGGCTTGAATTCTAACGACGTTATTGCTGGCATTTCGCATTTCTGCGAAATTGTAATCAATTACCATATCATTTAGGTCGTAGTCTCCTTGGTTTGGCCATAGGTCTTCGAAAGCCAGTGTACCATATTGATTCTGAGCCGGAGAGTAGTCGACGAAGGCAACATTAGGATCGCCCGAAAACTGGTCGTTACTATCCGGTATTCCATCTCCATCTGTGTCATCCTCTCCCGTTTGGCTTTGCGCCAATTTGCTGGTATTGATAGCTGTAAACGGATTAGCGGTTACATAAAAAATGGCATCATTAAAGTCATTATCACCACCAGGACGAGAAATATCTTCAAAGCCAAGTAATAAAATCTGATTCACTGGATCATTCAGCAAAACGTTGTGCGAACGATAAGCTGCATCTGTAAAGGTGTTAAAATCTTTGTCCGAATATTTGGTATACTTAGCCGGATTACCGGTTTGGTCTTCTTCTACAATCTGTGGCGTAGCTTTCCATCCATCTGGAATCAGGAAATAGCCGATACTCGTATTTGCAGGAAACTGCCCAAGGTATACTTTGTTACCGGTATTTAGGCCGCCGCCACTACCCAGAAAAGAGACATTAGGGTAAACGATCTGGAAGTTTGTGATTTGGTCCGGAGAAGTAGGTGGATTATTGGTTGGATATGTATAAAAACCCAATGCGTTTTTATAACCTGCTCCTTCGTGCACAAATGTGATCCAAACGTCGGCTGCACTCACCAATTCAGTATTGGCAGATACATCTTCCGCAATATATTGAGGGTTATTGGTTGGTACGGGCTGTGACTCTGGCAATGAACTATTAATCGTAGTTAATATGCTTTGTGGTACATCATCATCTTGGGATTCGAGGTAGTTTGGAACCCCCATGTTGTTGTAGCCACCCATATAGGTAAAGCTTAAATCACGATCACCAACCATAAAGTTGCCATCATGCTCATATTGGTCGTTGTTTCGGCCTGATTCACCTGCTAATCCGGTTGTCCATTCGTGGTCGCCAGGATTACCTGTAAATCCAGTCGTATTGTCTTCGCCCATCACATATTGGATCTGCTGATCACCTAAGCTAGAGACATTGATACGGTGATAAGCCGGAAGCCCGAGATAAGGCGTATAAACAAGGATATTTTCTATGTTTTTATCAAGGATTAGCTCTTTGGTATAGCTGCCAGAGGAAGTGATGAAGCCATTAGAAACGAGTTTGCCTCCAGCTTCTTCTTCGCCTTCTTCAGCGACAGCGTCATTGTCTGGTATATAAATTTTGACTGGTACATTTACCAATTCATTGCCTTCATTATTGACGGCAGAGATGGTCAGGCTAACTTTTTTAGTAGTTGAATAATTGAAGTCTTCAGGAGCTTCAATAGTCAAGATGTCAGAGAAGTCTGGCTCGTTTGTATTTTCAGGTAGCTCAATCTTCTGACAGGCAAGCATAAAGATGATTGCGATAGTTAATGCGAAAATTTGTTTCATGATGTTTGTGAAATTAAACGTTTTCTTGTTGAAGGGCTGCCAGTGGCGTCTTGATTAGAATCCACAGGTCAAGCCAAAAATTATATCGCTCTGCGTATTCAATGTCTAGCTTTTTACGGCTTTCTGCCCCTACACCTGACTTTCCCCTTTCGGTAACCTGCCAATAGCCGGTAATACCTGCGGGTGCTTTGAATCTTTTAACCCAATCATCAGAGGTCAGTTTTTCTGCTTCGTATAGTGGCAAAGGTCGATTACCTACCAGAGACATATCGCCTTTCAAAACATTGATTAGCTGAGGTAACTCATCAATACTTGTATTTCTGATAAAGTGACCCACTTTGGTAATTCTTGGGTCGTTTTTAATTTTTACAAAAGAGTTTTCTTCTTCAGCAAGTTCTTTGCGACGGTACTGATCTTCTTGATAAGCACCTTCGTCTGCAATCAACATATCATCGTCAATCGTTTCGATCTGGTTAGATTCAATCAGTATGGCTTCAATTTTTTCTTCTTTTTGCTTGTACTGATTCATTTCTTCCTTGATCTTCTTCATTTCTTTATCTGCTCCGCTTCTCATTGAGCGAAACTTGTAAAAGTCAAAAACTTTATAATCTTTTCCGACTCTTTTAGAGGCGTAAAAAACATTTCCTTTTGACTCTAATTTGATAGCAATGGCTACTATAATAAGCAGTGGGCTCAAAAGGATAAGTAGTGTTGCCGAAGCAAGAATATCCATTAGCCGTTTGATGTAATCGTAAAGTTTCATAGAATGATTGTATTTAGTCTTGTACTTATCTGTTTTAGTTCAACCACCTGCGATCTATACAGGAAGCATTACATTCGCTTTGTGGATTGACTAGTTTTTCGAGTTTGATTTTCAAAATTCTGGGGTGGAATGGTTTGCTTACATAGTCGTTTGCGCCTGCTTCTAAACATGAAATTATGAGTTCGTTAGAGGTTTCATCAGATACCATTATGGTTGGAATGTGGTAATCAAAAAATTGCTGGAAACTAAGCAGGAAATCAAGTCCATCCATTACGGGCATCATTAAATCCGCAATAATACCATCGGCGAGATTTCCATCGAGCAGCCATTGGAGTGCTTCTCTGCCATTTGCTACACAGTGTACATCAAAAGCATGAAATGACTTTTTATAATACTGCTGAAAAAAGTGGCTATCCTCCAATATGAGCAATTTTTGTTTCATGCATTAGGTCTATTTCCCTCTAAGAGCGTGCTACTATACGACGCGCTCTTGACAGAGGTATTTTGCGTAAATTAATCCAACCTTGGATGTGTGTTTTGTTCAGTACAAATATAAAGGTGAGTATGGTGACAGGACGATAATTTCGGGTAATGGAATAAATCAGGTCCTGTTTAACAAAAATAGGGGAGATTTTGGTCTAAGGCTATTATAAACGTCTTTTTTTTCCAGAAATGCTGTGTAACAACGACAAAAGTCTGTTCATTTACCCTTTTTCCAGATAAAAAACAGCCAATGAACAGCTTAAGCCAGCGATGTGAAGTGGTTTTATTTTTCAAATAGAGAATCAACAAATTCTCTTTTGTTGAATACTTGAAGCATTTCGATACCTTCTCCCACGCCAATATATTTGATGGGGACTTTGAACGTATCGGAGATACCGATAGCTACACCACCTTTAGCGGTTCCATCTAGTTTGGTTAGTGCCAATGCGCTGACATCTGTGGCATTGGTAAAATGTTTGGCTTGTTCGATGGCATTTTGGCCAGTGGTAGAGTCGAGTACGAGCAATACTTCATGCGGAGCACTTTCCATTTTTTTGGTAACGGATCGGCGAATTTTGCTTAATTCTCGCATGAGGTTCACTTTCGTGTGAAGTCGGCCTGCGGTATCGATAATAGCGACATCACATTTATTGTCGATAGCATACTGAACAGTTTCGTAGGCAACAGCTGCCGGGTCCGTATTCATGCCTTTGCTATAAAAATGGCAGCCAACACGTTCTGCCCAAATTTTTAGTTGATCGACTGCAGCAGCGCGGAAGGTGTCTCCAGCACCCAATACGACTTTTTTCCCTTTCTTTTTGTATTGGTGTGCAAGCTTGCCAATGGTAGTTGTTTTGCCGACTCCGTTAACGCCAACGACCATAATTACGCAAGGCATATCATCGGAGGGGAGGTCGTAATCATCGAGGTCTTTGGTATTATTTTCAGAGAGGAGTTGAACGATTTCATCCCGGAGGATTTCATTGAGTTCAGAGGTGCCGATATACTTATCGCGAGCGACTCTGGCTTCGATGCGTTCAATAATTTTGACGGTTGTATTAAGGCCTACATCAGAACTAATGAGGACGGTTTCCAGTTCGTCGAGTACATCTTCATCAACTTTATCCTTACCTACGATGGCATCTTGAAACTTTCTGAAAAAGGTTTTTCTGGTTTTTTCCAGTCCTTTATCCAGATCTTCTTTGCGATTCCGGTTAAAAAATTTTCCGAATAAAGCCATAATATAAGTTTATAAGGATTTTGAAAAAGAAGTACCTATATACACAAAGAGGCTTTTCCGGAAAAGAAAAGCCTCTTTACATTCAGCTTAATAATAAGGTGCGATGAATTATTTCTTAGCGAAAAACTCTTTCACCTTATCTTTATGAATCATTAGTTCTTTGTAAGTGTATTTTCCAGTCTTTGGATCTTTGATAGACTTAACCACTTTAACATGTTCTCTACCTGATCCCGCATTTGCAGCACGTTGAGCTACACGTGCGTTTTTAGAAACCTTAGCCATGTTACCTGTTATTTATAATTTTCTAAGAATGTTATCTTGCCAAAAATAAGGAATGCGAGACAGAATAGCAAAAGCGAATTACTTAATTTCGCGATGCAATGTCACTTTTTTAAGAATAGGATTAAACTTTTTGAGTTCCAGACGAGCTGGAGTGTTCTTTCTATTCTTTTGAGTTACATATCTAGAGGTCCCAGGCATGCCAGAAGCTTTGTGTTCTGTGCATTCCAAAATGATTTGCTGACGATTTCCCTTACTCTTCTTTGCCATTGGACTTAAATTTTAAAGTTCTTTACCAAAAGAATTATTTCAATTCTATACCTGTATCGAACCCTTTACTCTCTTGTCTTTTAAGATATTCGTAAATGCCGATTTTGTTGATGCTGCGAATAGCATCTGTCGTTACTTTCAATGTTACCCATTCATTCATCTCCGGAATGTAGAAACGCTTCTTCTGCAAATTAGGAAGAAAACGACGCTTCGTCTTACGGTTTGAATGCGAAACATGATGACCCGATACTGGGCGCTTGCCCGTTACTTGACATACTTTAGACATGGTGTTATATCATTTTACCATTCAATACTCGATCTATCTCACAAAATGAACGGGATAGAAAAAAGAAAAGTGATTCCGCCAGGATTCGAACCTGGAACCTCCTGATCCGTAGTCAGGTGCTCTATCCAGTTAAGCTACGGAACCATTAAACAACTTCGTTGCTCAATTGCGGATGCAAAGATAAGCGATTGTATGCTTTATTAAAAGCTTTTTTCGAAAAAATAGTTCAAAAAATATGCACAAAGGGTGGTACACGTTCGCAAAACCGCTTTTATCTTGCTGAGGGTCAAAGGTAAATCAAATTTTTGCTGAAATCAAATTTTTTTGTGCCCGATATAAGAAAGTTGTTTTTAATAATTCTAGAATACGCTTTTTTCAGAAAAAAGTGAAAATTTGTCCAAAATCTGGTATTCGATTGACTGACACATGAACAATTCATTTACCCAAATTATTTATTCCTTGACTAGGCCTAATTTACAAGGCTGCTTCTCATCTGATAAGCAAAGGATTGGTAGGGAAAAGACTTGTTTCAATCAGATAAAAAAAGTAGAATTCAAATGGTCGTTGTAAATTGAGGCCTTATTGATTAATAATTGAACAACTCAATCGTATGTACTTTAACGAAGAACACCATCTTTTTAGAGAGGGCTTCCGTAGTTTTCTACAACAGGAAGTCGTTCCGCATATTGATAAGTGGGAAAAAGATGGAAAAATTGAACGCTTTATCTGGGAACGCTTCGGCGAAATGGGCTACTTTGGTATTGCTTACCCAGAAGAATATGGTGGCCTGAATCTAGACTTGTTCTACACGGTTATATTTCTTGAAGAAATGCAACGTATTAATTCAGGTGGCTTTGCGGCTGCTATGTGGGCACATGCTTACCTGGCCATGCAACACCTGAATGCTGAAGGAGATGAGCGCATTAAGCGCGAATATTTAACGCCAAGTATCGAAGGTAAAAAAATTGGTTGCCTCTGTATTTCTGAGCCTTTTGCGGGCTCGGATGTCGCTGGAATGCGCACAACGGCAGTCAAAGATGGAGATGAATGGGTGATCAACGGTTCAAAAACATTTATTACCAATGGCGTTTATTCCGATTATTTAGTGGTTTCGGCTAAGACCGACCCTAGTCTGGGCAGCAAAGGAATTAGCATTTTCCTAATTGACCGCGACACAAAAGGGGTAAGTGCGAACAAACTCGATAAACTAGGCTGGAGAGCTTCTGATACCGGAGAAATCGCCTTTGACGATGTTCGTATTCCTGCTCAAAATCTTATGGGCGAAGAAAATAAAGGCTTCTTCTACCTGATGCAGCATTTGGCACTTGAGCGTCTGATCATGGCCGTCAATGCACACGCAAGAGCAGAATACGCGGTAGAATATGCGCTGCAATATATGTCTGAACGACAAGCTTTTGGCAAAACACTGGATCAATTTCAGGCACTACGCCACAAAGTAGCAGAAATGTCTAGTGAGGTCGAAATGCACAAATCTTTTAACTATACAACCACTTATCGACTTGATAAGGGAGAGTATGTGGTAAAAGAAGCCAGCATGGCTAAGATGCTTTCTACAAAAATGGCAGACGAGGTCATCTACAACAGCCTACAAATGTTGGGTGGCTATGGTTATATGGAAGAATATCCACTTGCCAGAATGTTTAGAGATAGTCGTTTGGGACCAATCGGTGGAGGTACTTCTGAAATTTTGAAAGAAGTAATCGCCAAGATGGTTATCGAACGTAAAGAGTACAAAAAAGCAGCTGTGTAGTACTCTATAACCTAAATTTCTTAGCCTTTTGAAACTAGAATTTTGCCCAACTCTTCGTTGCGTACTCGCCTTGATAGCTAAGGCTATCAGGCTCCGCCGCGTCTCGATTTGAACAAAATTCTATTGTTTCAAAAAACTAATTAACTTAGATTACAGAGTACTAGCTTTTTCCAAATCGAACTTAAAAATTTAAAGTCCCGTTAGCCAGTAGCCAACGGGACTTTTTTATTCCACAATCTTAGCTCCTTCGGGTACCGCGAAGCGATTTTTGGCGAAAGCCTGCTGCTGTACCCTGATTTTCTCAAATTGGACTGTATTTTTCAATTCGGTTGGTTTGTTATTTTTGGTGTAATACCAGCTTAAAGAGCGCGGCAACATCAAACCATTGACTGATTTCCAGTCATAGTAACGAATCCACTTGATCTCATTGCTTTTTTTGCCTGAAAAATAAGTGACGGTATATCCAAGCCAGGCCATTT
>JALEHC010000075.1 GCA_022763215.1 Saprospiraceae bacterium | reverse complement strand
TGTGGTTAATACTCGGCGTGTTGCCACCAAATGGTACGGTATCAATAGTCCAGCTATAAGTGACATTTAGGTCATCCGGACTTATGATCGCAGTAACGGTATCAATGACACCAGCATCGATATTAATTGGCATCATCCCATCGTCTGGGCTAACGACTAGTTCGTCTATAGAGGCACTTGCTTCTACAAAAATCATCATAGTAGCCGTAATCGTTTCACAACCAGGGCCATAGCTATAGGTCAATGTATACTCAGAGTCTTCTGTTGGACTGACGTTGATAGTGGCGCCTTCTTCAAGGAATTCACCGTTTTCAGACCAAGTGAAAGATTCAAATACTTCAGGAGCTGCAGTTGAAATAGCTGATAGGGTAACTTCATCTCCTTGACAAATTATAGTATCCTGTGTAATCGTTACACTGCTTTGTTGAACGACCGGAATCGTGACACTCTCCACCAAATCAGGACAAATACCATTACTAACGACTACTTCATAGGTTGTCGTCATATCCGGGCTCACAATTGGCGCTGGGTCTGTCGATGAGAACCCAGGATCGTCCGGAGAACTCCAGGAATAGGTCAAACTGCCATCCGGCATTTCATTTAGCACGACGGTGCTGTTGAAGCAGACCGTATCACCGGGTAAACTTACAAAAGGCACATCATCCTGAACAGTAATAAAGGTGGATGCGGATGTCGAGCAAGTACCATTGGTAACTTCTATGGTATAGGCGGTCGTATTTTGAGGAGTAGCTGTCGGTGTTAAGCAATCATTACAACTTAAGCCAAGAGGAGGATTCCATGTAATTTCATCTGGCTCAAGGTCAATTTCAGCAACCAAATCAACCGTTTCGCCCAAACAAATAGATGTATCTGCTGGACTCAAACTCAACTCAGGTATTTGATCCACATTCATGACCATCGCAGCCGAATCGATACAAGCTCCGCTAATAGCATAACGAGTATAAGTAGTCGTTTCAACTGCACTAATTACAACGGTTAGGTTGGAGTCAGGTGTCTCAAAACCGAGATTCGGAGACCAGTCAAATTCAATATTTGGGAATAAGGTCGGATCATAACCATCAGATACTAAGGCTACTAACGAGCCTTCACATACAGTTGTATCGGTTGGAAGTACATTTAGCTCTTGAGGTAGGGAATCTACCCGTACAAATACAGAATCACGTACCAAACATTCGCCAACAACGAAGGTAGAGAAATACTGAACTGTTGCATCTGGTTGTGCATTTACGGTAAAGCCAAGCGAATCGCTCAAGTTTTCTTCAAAAGGCCCCCATTCGAGGTTCTCATCACTTCCTGTACTTGTGACTGCCGTCAAATCCACGCTTTCTCCTTTGCAGAGGAAAATAGTATCCGGGTTTTGAATTTCAACATTAGCCGGGAAGACTTGCACGGTCACTTCTGCCGTATCGGCACAAACCTCACTAAAGCTATTGGCAATCAGTTGGTAGGTCGTCGTTTCATCCGGTGTTGCAATCGGTTCTGCACTAGTTGCATCATCTAATCCGGTAGCTGGTGTCCACTCATAACTGGTAGAAACCGAATCAAGCGGTGGTAAGAAACCTAGTTGTACACTATAGTTTTGACAAATCAAGGTATCTGCAATGATATCTGGAAAATCAAAAATATCGACTGTAATATCAATAGTATCTCTAGCCACACAACCAGTTACTTCTACCTCAGCGATATAAGTAACGCTATTTTGCGGCTCTGCCACAATAATTGGGCTATTGGCATCTTCAAATCCATCTACTGGTGTCCACACCAAATTGGAATTGCCGACATTATTGGTGGCTTCGAGGGTTATACTATCACCTCGACAGAAGGTCGTGGGGTCAGTCGTTTCGATAATGACTTCAGGAGAAATCAATTCCAAGTAAACAGAATCCACGTCTGCACAAATACCTACATTACCTTGCACTTCTACCCAAAGACTATTTTGTGGTGAAGCTACCGCTTGACTTGCAGAAGCATCTTCAAATATGCCTGGAGGAGCCCAGAAATAAGTAGCCGCTCCATCGACCGTTAGTACTACCGAGCTATCCTGACAAACCAGCACAGAGTCTTGTCCTGTATTAATCAATACATTAAGTTCGTCATGTAACTCAATGACCAGGGTGGTATATACGACATCTCCACAACCAAAGTTGTTGGTCAATGAAATTTCAATGGTTTCAATATCTTCCGTCTCCATATCTGATAGTGGCTGGATGGGGAAGCTAAAATCAGTTTGACCTGGTAAGAAAGTTACCGAACTCGGTATATCGAGTAGGTAATCATCATTTAGGGTGGCTGTACCGCCAATGACTACATTATAGGTAACCGTATCTTCCAGCGCATTACTCAATTGAACTAGTATTTCGTCTGGGGTATCGGTACAATCTTCGATCAGGTAGTCGATACCGGAGCTAAAGTTAACATCAAGGTTTGGTGTACCCCCTCGTAATTCGGAGATAAATACCCCGGAATCATACGACCAGTCACCGCGGTCGGCTATGGCTAGTTTGAGTTGGTAGGTACTACAAGGCACCACTTCTGCACGAGCAGTCAGACTCTTTTTAATACCAAAGAAGTCAGAGGTTAAACCATCGTATTGCAAACTTTGCCCATCCGTATTATCTCGATAAAACTGCCAATTGTTGATGTTGTTTACATTATCAATTTCAACGGCTGATTGATCGGTAGGTAATACCGCAATATTTAGTTGGTTATCCAGATAAGGCTCACCAACAATACCTGGCCCTGAAATCAGGAAGGCAAAAATATCGTTGAAACCATCATTTACGAATTCTGGATATTCTTCCGAACCAAAGACATATTCAAAGGTGAGCTCATTGGTAGCTGAAAAGACTTCCAGTTCCACTACACAAGCATCATTTGATTCTAAGCTGTTGCCTGCTGCTACGGAAAGCGAATCGAGGTCATCATCACCATCAAATAAACCTGCAAAACCAGAACTACCAATAGTATTTGGACCAATCGCATTGTTTACCGAACCAGTTGTCAATAGAAGGCCCCTTTCCAGTCCAAGGTCGGTATCATCGGCTTCAAAGGTGCCATAAAACCCATCTTCACAGGAAATATTGGTAATATCCACTGTCGTTTGTGGGGTAGAAATAAAGTCTACAATTTGTTGCTCTGTGATATTCGGATCAACCGTCAATACAGAAGGTTCGTCGCATGGTGTAGCAGAACATTCCCACGAACCGGCAAAACCCTCAAAGTTGACTGAACCATCTGAAATAAATTGTACGGTCAAACAACCACTGCTGGCTTGTACTTCATAACAAACACCACCTCCACCAAAGTCGGCAAAGAACTCATTGCCTCCAATTTCGGCAATCAGGGTACCTGGGTTTGCTTCTGGGCCATCATAAAAGAAAATACCATCGGCAGAACCCGCTTCAATATTATAATATTCCAAAGAAAAGTTAATACAGTTGGAGAGTGCATTCGGACAAATCGTAAACGTACCATCTTCATTCTCTACATAGTCTCCGTCAGGCCCCCCAGAGTCATACAACTCACCAGAGCAGGAAGTCGATTCACCCGGAATGGTATTGATCACCTGTACGGAGTCAATACAAAGGTAAAATGCACCTGAGTTAGGTGTTGCAGAAGCTGAAAAGTCATCGACTCTCAAGAAATACTGCGTATTTGGCGTAAGCCCGATCGCATCAAAAGACAAGGTCGTGTCCCCATCTTCTGACTCGGCACATAGCAACTCTGCCAGTCCGTCTTCCACACAATCACCACGATATAGTGCAATTTGTGGATTCTGGATAGGATCATTGCCGTCTTCATCCGTAATCCCTTCCAAATAAATGGTGTAGTCGGTGAATGTATTCGTTGTAAATGCAAACCAGACATCGCGATTGACATTATCCCAGCAAGCCGGAATATTATCAGCTGGATTTGTAAAAGCCTCACTCGCAGTTGCATCTACATTGTTAAAAAACGTAGAATCAGGGCAGGTAGGTGCCAATCCCAGATCGATCAGACCATCACAATCGTCGTTTGCAGGTGTTTGGGCGAAAACAGCTACCACCATGAAAAACATAAAAAGAGTAGAGAATAGTCTCATATGTCGTGTTGTAGTTTAAAATTTTTACTGTTCAATTCCTGGAAAAGTTACTAATGCCGGAAAAAAACAGTGAAAGATAAGCTTTTCAATGGCCTTTGAGAAACTTTTTCAATCACTGAGCTTACTAAGTAACGGTTAAATAATAACCTTTCGATGTCTTCTGGTTCTTTTAGCGTATATTTTCGTTGTTCTTCAGTCGCTTAGCTAAGGCTAGGCTCCTTTATCACGCCTCAATCTACGCTAAAATTACTGCGAAGCAGATCGAAACCTTATTATTTGCCCGTTACTAATGGATTCCTTTTAACACAAGAATGCTGTCGCGAGCACCTGTATTATCAATGCAGTTACCAAAAATAGCTACTTTCAAAAGGTTTCTGGTAACCTGCCAAAAGATTCCTGTCGGATAATAGCAAATCTAAAAGAAAATAGGTAGGAAAGATAAAAAGAGGAATGAAAGTTCTGTGCAAATTTATTTTGCCAAATCACTACCTCCCGTCCTGTGCACTTCTTTCTAGTCCACAGGGCGGAAGTCTGGTTTATTGTTTGCAGTTTTCCAGTGCGCTTCGCACTTCTTCCAGGGTCATCACACCATAGTCATTGCCCCAGGAATGATTGATGTAATTAATGACATTCGTTATTTCAAAATCGCTGAGTTGTGGAATACCTGCCATCGCTTGGTTATAGGTTCGGCCATTGACAACGATTTCGCCTTCCATGCCATACCGGATGACGCAGGCCATTTCTGCACCTGACTGTTTTACCCAATCGGCTTTCGCCAAAGGCGGAATATTTCCGGCCAGGCCGCTACCATCGTCCATGTGGCAGTTGGCACAAAAGTTTTCATACAAAATACGGCCTTGTTCATACGTTTCTCCGCGGCAAGAATCAAACAATACAATCATACCTGCTGCGGCAATCAAGCCAAACCAAATGCTATTTTTTTTCATTGAGCAGTATTTCTATTTTTTCCATAAATGCATCCACTTCCTCCGGATCAGTACCATTGCAATAAGCTCGAATGTGGCGATCCTGATCAATTAGTATGAAGCGGCCAGAATGGTCAAAGCCTTCCGGCAAATTCTGGTCTTGCACTACTTTGGTATAATAATAATCGGCAATGCTATAAAGTTCATCTTTTTCACCAGTAACAAAGTGCCACTTGGGGGCTTGTACGCCCAAATTCTCGGCATAATACTTCAGCCTTCCTACTGTATCTCGCTTTGGATCAATGGTATGGGAAAGAATGCAGAGCATACTATCTTGCTCAAAACGCTCATACAATCGCATCATCTGCTGGTGCATCAACGGACAAATACTCGGGCAGTGCGTAAAGAAAAAGTCTGCTACATAAATATTATCCTTAAAGTCAGCATTCGTAACAACGGTAGAGTCCTGATTGATAAATCGAAAATCCGGGATTTTTTCGTAGTTTATTTCTCCATTAATGGCCTTTTTTTTGCTCAAAATGGGTAACTCATCTGCTTGCTGACTGCAAGCAAATAGCAGAAATAAAAAGGAGATTAAAAAAAAGCGTATATATTTCATGCCTTTTATTATCATTGATCTGGAAAGTTTAAGTGACGGATCAAAATTCCGTCTAACTACTTATCGGTATTATCCTTCAAATATTCCAATGCACAATAGTAAAAAGTGTTCGGAAAATAATCGAACCCTTCAAAAAATAAATCATGTCCACGCAACACTGGTTATTTCAGGCCAACCCAAAAGTTTTTCAATTGCAACAAGCTCTTCGGGCCGAAGTACTGGACTCTTTTACGGTTCGTTCGCACAAAGATAAAATTCATCCGGGAGATAAAGTCATACTTTGGTTAAGTGGGAAAAATGCTGCTTGCTATGGCTTGGCTGAAGTGACTTCTGATGTACAAGAACAACCAATCGGAGAAGCCGAAAAAGCTTACTTCCTCGAAGTACCTCCCAACAATCAGCCTCGCGTTCAAATCCGTATTTTATACAACCTTTGGGATCGACCGATCACGCCTGACTTATTACCTGATAGCTCCATTTTTGAAGAATTTAATGCCGGGCTGCCAGGTACTAATTTTAAGGCCAGCAAAGCACAGTATGATGCCATCGAACAATTAGTTGTACAGCATGATGTCGTTCACGAACCTGAACCTGAATACGAAACACCAGACTGGATTGGACATCCACTCAACCTGATCCTGTATGGGCCACCAGGAACCGGAAAAACCTACCAGACCGTCAACCACGCACTGGCCGTAATCGAAAACCGAAGTCTCGAGGAAATAGAATTGGAAGACCGGACTATTTTGCGAAAGCGTTTCAATCAGTATGTATCCGCTGGCCAAATTGCTTTTGTCAGTTTTCATCCGTCATTTTCCTATGAAGATTTTGTGGAGGGGATTCGAGCCGAAACTCGCAATGGACAAATTCATTATTCTATTCAACAGGGCATCTTCAAAACGATGGCATTGGAAGCCCGACGGTGTCTGTACGAAGCTTATCTGGAAGATCAATCCGTTCAACAACAAACCATTGCTTTCAATCAATTGTATTCAGCATTTTTGCAATATCTGAAGAGTAGTGCCTTTAGTCATTTTGTCGCACCTTCCAAGAAACCAGTGTTTCTGCATCGGGTGCTTCGATTTGGCAACTTGGCCGTGCGTACCGCTCAGTCATTTGCCGTGAAAATGGTGGAAAAGTCCGTATTACAAAAGCTTTATCACCAACTCAAGGACTCAGATCAACACCCAAGCCCATCAGACCTGAAAGCCTTAATCAATAGAGATAATCCATCTGCTTATCTGGCCGTATTGATCGCCTTAAAAGCCTTTGAATCTGATTATCTGCAAGAACAACACCCCACAGATCCAGTCGGTAATGCCCAACTTGAATTGCCACATATTAGCAGACGAATCCTGGCCAAATGTAAGCGCTATGTATTAATTATGGATGAGCTGAATCGCGGAAATACCTCTGCTATTTTTGGCGAACTGATTAGCTTGATCGAAGCTGATAAGCGGGAAGGGGCAAGAGAAGCGATGAGCACCGTACTGCCTTATTCGAAAACTTATTTTTCGGTTCCACCTAACCTTTACCTAGTTGGTACCATGAATACAGCCGATCGAAGTACCGAAGTATTGGACCTGGCGTTGCGTCGTCGGTTTGCCTTTCGGCAAATGCTACCGCGACCAGAAATCATCCCTCATAAAGCAAGGCAGGCGATCATTGCCGGGGTAGATTTGCAAAAAATGCTTCGATGTATCAATCAGCGCCTGGTGTACCTGCTGGATGAAGAACACCAGATTGGCCATGCTTATTTAATGGAAGTCGTACAACTCGACGACCTGATACAAGTCTTTGAAAACCGAATTATTCCGCTTTTACAAACTTATTTTTTCAATGATTTGGGAAAAGTAGGCCTGGTTTTGGGGCGGTCATTTGTACAAAAAGCACCACAAACCGGTGACTCAGGCACCATCTTTGCCTCTTTTGATCATCCTTATAGTGGCGAATTTGCCGAAAGGCAACAATATGTGCTGACTAATCCTGAAAAATGGGACGAAAGCACCTTTATTCAAATTTATGATCCAAGTTATCAATAATGAAGTATCTATTTTTAATACTATTTCTTGCTATTACTTTTTGGGGATGCAAAGAAACCCTTGATCCACAACAACAAGCTCAATTGAATCAGGAATTAATGGAAGCGGTACGTGTCCGCAATCTCAATCGAGTAGATTCCTTATTGGCTGCCGGAGCAGAAGCGACAGCTACGGATGCAGAGGGTACTCCAGCCTTGATTTATGCCACCAATGTTGGTGG